>JAVCCG010000069.1 GCA_030765605.1 Candidatus Alcyoniella australis | reverse complement strand
GTTGGGGATTATACGCCGTGGTCTACCTGCTGCTGGGCCTGGCCACAACTGCCTGGCACGTCTGGGCGTTGTTCGCGGCCTACGGCATGTACTACGCCCTGGTCGAGGGGCCGGAGCGGGCGCTGGTCGCGGACCTGGTCCCGGCGCAGCAGCGCGGCAGCGCCTACGGCTGGTTCCACCTCAGCGTGGGGATCGGCGCGCTGCCCGCCTCGCTGTTGTTCGGCCTGATCTGGAAGTTTGTCGGCGCGCCGGCAGCCTTTGCCTGCGGCGCTGTGGCCGCGGCTCTGGCCTCGCTGGTGCTGCTCCTGGTCCGGGGCGAGCGGCGGCTTTGAGCCGCCACATGGCCCGCGTAGTTCGCTAGTCCTAATGCCACGACCTTTTCCGCGCCCGGCTTTGAGCCGGGGGCAAAACTCGCGCAGTTCGCTAGTCCTAGCGCCACGACCTTCTCCGCATCGGAAAATGGGAGGAGGGTAATAATGTTGAATAACATTATTGGGTAGGCGCTCGGCAGAAATCAGTTTGAGATTTTTTCGGATTGCCGGTCCGAAATACGCTGAGATAGTTCTCTGGTTCGCACGGAGGCTTGCTCAGAGGGTTCTCAAAGGCGCCCAGTTAATCGAGACAGGTTAAGACTTCTTTTCATCTGCTGGCGGACGCACCCAGTGTCCCGCTTTGCCAATAACGCTGGTCAGCCCTATTTTCGGATGAGAACCCGCTGATCAATCCCCCGCGCACACAATTGCATCGCCTTTGAGCTTAGTAGGAAAAATCTCAAACTGATTTTTGCCGAGCGCGGGGAGGAGAGACGGCGGCGCGACGGCTGCGCCATCGCGCCGCCTCCCCACACCCCACCTGCTCGCCGGGGCATCAGCACTAAGCCGGGCGATCTTTACCTCAGTATTCGCAGTCCAGCCAGGCTTTGAGCTTATTGCGCTGGTCCGCGCCGGGCTTGTCGCCGCGCGGCGGCATCGACTTTTTATCGATCACCCACTCGAGGATATCACCCTTGTCTTCGGCGATCTTCTCGACCAGGTCGAAGTCGTAGCCCGCGGGTGCGCCCTTGCGGCCGAAGCCGCTCTTATCGCTGGCGTGGCAGCGGGTGCAGTACTGCTCCATGAAAGCTTTGCCGAAGTTCTCGTAGGTCGTCGGGCAGTCCGCGGCGCGGGCCGAATCGGAGATAAAGGTCGCCGCGGCCAGCAGGCAGCAAATCGACAGCACGACCACACAAGGAGTCAATGCACGGCTCATCGCATTTACCTCACAGCTTTGGATTGACTATTCCTGCATATCGCGCCGCGCTGAATAAAGCAATTATTCGGGCTAACCTTGCATTGCGCGGTGCGTGGTATATTCTTGACGCCATGCGTCATGGTCAAGGGATCGGCGGCCTGCTGTGGAGCTTGGTCCTGGCCGCGGCCGTCGGAGGACCGGCGGAGCTGTTGGGTTCGGCTGCGTTGCGGCCGGACCTGCTTTACGGACCGACGGTGGTTCTGCCGCTGTTGGCGGCCGGAGCTTTGCAGTGGACGGCGCTGGCCGTGCTGCTCGCGCCGCTGATGTGGATCGTGGGCAACGCATTGGGCGGCGGACGTTTCTGGCGCGCGTTGACGATCATTGCGCCCTCCGGCTGTGCTTTGGCCGTGGTCGTGGCTTTACGCGCGTTTCAGCTTTTCGGCGGCGGGGAATCCTGGACCGCGGCGTTGAGCCTGGGTTTGCCGCTGCTGTTGATCGCTGCGCTGACGTTGCTGGTTGCGCTGCTGTTCGCGCGGCAATCGGCGCGGCGTTCGGTTATGGCCGCAATCGGGATTGTGTTGCTGCTGCTCGGCGTTTCGTACCGGCTGATCGCGGAGCAAGGGGCCCAGAATCGCCGGACCGATTACGGCGTCTCGCTGGTGCTGGTGACCCTTGATACTCTGCGCGTCGACTACCTGGGGCTTTACGGATCGGAGCACGGCCTGACCCCGAACCTGGATCGGCTGGCGCAATCGTCGATCTGTTTCGATCTGGCCTACTGCACCCAGCCCGAGACCACGCCCTCCCACGCCACGATCATCAGCGGCCTCGAGCCGCTTAATCACGGCGCCTGGCGCGGCAACGGCCACCCGATCGGCAGCCATGTTACGACCCTGGCCCAGATGCTGGGCTTGGCCGGGTATCGCTGCGGGGCCTTTGTCTCGGGCTACCCCCTTGACCGCGCCTTCGGACTCGGACGGGGCTTCGCGGTCTACGACGATGCCTTTGCCGGCCGACTGCGCTCGTTCCTCTCGTTGCCCAGCCTGCTCGACGAGATGCGCTCCCGGCTGGGCGATTACGTACTCGAGCGCGACGGCGCGCTGACCGTGGACGCGGCCTTGGCCTGGCTGGATCGCGCTCCACAGCCGTTTCTGCTCTGGGTTCACCTCTACGACGCACACCACCCCTATCTCGATCACGAGGGCAATTTCGACCCGGAGCTGGTCGAGGCGGTCAACCGCCGTTGGTTCGAAGACGAACAGCAGCCCGGCGAGGCAGAGCTGATTAAGCAGCTCTACGCTTCGGAGGTACGCTACGTCGATCAACAGCTGGGACGGCTGATCGACGGGCTTGCGCAACGCGGGCTGCTCGACGAGCTGGCGCTGGCCGTGGTCGGCGACCACGGAGAGGGTTTGGGCGACCACGGCTACAAGTGGCACTCCGAGCGGCTGTACGAGGAGCAGGTGCGCGTGCCGCTGCTGATCCGGCTGCCGCGCTCGCGTCTCGGCGGAACGCGGATCAACGCCCTGGCGCGTACCGCGGACATCGTGCCGACGCTGTACATGCTGGCTCTGCCCGGCGCGTTCCTGCCCGCGGCCACCGATGGCGTGGACCTCTCGGCCGCGTTCGACGGCGAGGAGGAGGCCATGGGCGAGCCGGCGCTGATGCTTACGCGCAAGGGACTGACCGCGGGCACCGATGGTCAGCTCAAGCTGATCCTGCCCGCGGACCACGGCGCGCCGTCGGCCTACGAGCTATTGCTCGATCCGGGCGAGGCTGAACCGTTGGCGCGGATTCCCGAGGAGGGCGATCCGCTGCTGGAGCAGGTGAAGGCGCTCAGCGATCTGCTAACCAGGCTCGGCCCGGATAGTGCGGATTAATTTGAGGGAAGGGTGATCCTGAAGCTCGTGCCCCGGCCGGGGCTCGATTTGACTTTGATATCGCCGCCGTGGCGCTGGATCAGGATCCGCGCCAGGTGCAGGCCGAGGTTGTTCGAGCCCTGTGAATCCTGGGGCGAGAAGAACGGCTCGAAGATCCGCGACATCTGTTCCTCGGGAATTCCCCGGCCGTTGTCGCTGACGATCAGCGAGATCGAGGAATCCTCGCCCAGCACGGTCTCAATTTTAATGTGACCGGCCTCGGCGGGCAGCGCGTCCATGCAATGGCCCAACAGGCTGAGCACGATCTGCTCGATCTGCATCCGTACGCCGTGGATCGGCGGGATGTTCGCATCCAGGGAGGTCTCGACCACCGCCTGGTGCGTGCGGGCCTCGGGGCCGACCTGCTCCACGCAGGTCTCCACGGTCTGGTTGAGCTCGACCGGGCTGAACAGGTCGCGCATCCCCTGGCTGTCGCCCGGGGCCATCAGCTCGAGCAGGCCGTCCAGCCGATGGGCGACCTCGCTGATGCGTAGCGAGGTCTCGGTGGCGCGTTCGGGGTTGGTGCGGCCCGAGGCGATCAGCTCGGCCTGGGTGACGATCGTGGTCAGGTACTGCCGCAGTTGGGGCAGGATCGCGCCGGCCAGCCGCCCCTGGGTGGTCAGCCGCTCCATGCGCCACAGCACCTCCTCGGCCAGCTCGCGCCCGCGGCGCTCCTTGGACAGCCGGTCGCCCATCGCCTCCAGGCGATAAAAGCTTGACATCAACTCCTCGCGCGAGGAGTTGAGCCGCGTCAGGGATTGCTCGATCTTGGCGCTGCGTTCGCGCACCCCCACGCTGAGCACCAGGTTGATCATGAACGCGTAGCCGATGAACAGGCACAGCACCACCAACAGCGAGGGCATGTAGATCGAATTCTCGAGTAGGGCCGTGCCGGTCAGGACCGGGTTGATACGGGCGATCAGCCCCAGAGCCGTTCCGCCGGCGAGGATCGTGAACATCACCAGGCCGTAGATGCTCGCCAGCAGCGCCTGCATCACGTTGATCAGCAGGATCGAGGCCATGATCTGCACGAAGTAAAGCAGCACGAACGGGCTTTGGGTCAACCCGGTGAGCAGCACCAGCGCGCTGATTCCCAGCACGTCGAAGACCGTGGCGATGTAGTTGGCCTGGGTCACGAAGCGCCACTGCCAGTAGCACATCAGGTAGGCGGTGTTGATCGCCACCGCGCCCGCCAAGGCGATGTGGAAAAGCGGATAGTCCGCCAGCCGCCAGCCGTCCGCAGGCAGCACGATCACCAGCCACAGGGTGATTAGAGTGCCGTAGCGCAGGCCCGCCGACCATATCAGCCGACGCCGCAGCTCAGGGCTTTCCAGTTGCTGTAACAGCTTTAGTTTGGGCAAATCCCCTATCCAATCGCTTGCAGCCGGTTAAGACCGGACGCTCACTGAATATTGTATGCCATGGAGCGTATCATTATGGCAAGCCCGGAGCGGTCCGCGGAGGCATTGCGCTTAAAGAGACCAAATAAACTCTGTAAAAGCGCTTGACGCAACGCGGCTTGCCGCGTAAGGTATTCTACACAAGCCACATATACGGATACGCCATCCCCGTAACTTTATGCTCTATCACATCGGATAACACCAGACCGCCCGCTTTATCGGGCGAAGATCTTGGAAAACCAACCGGTGAAAAACCCTTTAGGAGATCGCGATGAGCGAGTCGGAATCAACGAAAGTTGAAGAACTGAACCTTAAGAGCCTTAAAGAGAAAAAGATTTCCGAGCTGACCAAGATCGCCCGCGACTTCAACGTCGAAGGCGCCTCGGGCATGCGCAAGCAGGAGCTGATCTTTGCCCTGTTGCAGGCCCAGGCCGAGAAGAGCGGACTGATCTACGGCGAGGGAACCCTCGAGATCCTGCCCGACGGGTTCGGCTTTTTACGCGCGCCGGATTACAACTACCTGCCCGGCCCCGACGATATCTACGTCTCGCCGAGCCAAATCAGGCGCTTCAACCTGCGCACCGGCGACACGGTCTCGGGCCAGATCCGCCCGCCCAAAGAGGGCGAGCGCTACTTCGCCCTGCTCAAGGTCGAAGCGGTCAACTACGAGGAGGCCGACGCGATCCGCGACAAGATTCTCTTCGACAACCTCACTCCGCTCTATCCCGACGAGAAACTCAACCTCGAACACAGCGCCGAGGCCTACTCCACCCGCATCATGGATCTGCTCACCCCCCTGGGCAAAGGGCAGCGCGGTCTGATCGTCTCACCGCCCAAGGCCGGCAAAACGATGATCCTCCAGGACATCGCCCACGCCGTGGCCAAGAACCACAAAGAGGTCTACCTGATCGTGCTGCTGATCGACGAGCGACCCGAGGAGGTCACCGACATGCAGCGTTCGGTCAAGGGCGAGGTGATCAGCTCAACCTTTGACGAACCGGCCCAGCGCCACGTGCAGGTGGCCGAAATGGTGATCGAGAAGGCCAAGCGTCTGGTCGAGCATAAGCGCGACGTGATCATCCTGCTCGACTCGATTACCCGTCTGGCCCGCGCCTACAACACCGTAGTGCCGCACTCAGGCAAGATCCTCTCCGGAGGCGTGGACTCCAACGCGCTGCACAAGCCCAAACGCTTTTTCGGCGCCGCGCGCAACATCGAGGAGGGCGGCAGCCTGACGATCATCGCCACGGCCCTGGTCGACACCGGCAGCCGAATGGACGAGGTGATCTACGAGGAGTTCAAGGGTACCGGCAACATGGAGATCCACCTCGAGCGCAAGCTCGCTGACCGCAGAATTTTCCCGGCGATCGACATCAACCGCTCCGGAACCCGCAAAGAGGAACTGCTGCTGGACAAGGACAGCTTGGCGCGTATCTGGTTGCTGCGCCGCGTGCTCTCGCCGCTCAACGCCATCGACTCGATGGAATTTTTACTCGACCGGATCATCGGCACTGAGGACAACGAAGGGCTCATGTCCGCGATGAACAAGTAGCCCCCTCCCCGGCTTTAAGCCGGGCGGTAAAACACGCGAGCCGACCATAGTCGTAATGCCACGACCTTGCCGGGCGACTCAAACATTACCCGACAGCTAGGCTATGAATTGAATTCAGGTTTGTGGATTCGCGGCCCCGCTGGCTTGTGTATTTTGCGATGGGTATAAGCTGATTGTGTAAATACGGCAGCTTAAGTCAGCCTTTAAACCGAAATCACGGTTGATGATTAATTTGGCTATATAACTTGATGCGAGCCAAGAAAAGGGCTAGGTTGATATGAAATATATAATCGATCAGGGGCAGAATGGCGATTATTAAGGATGGCTGATTATTATATTAAGTGCCAGAAAAAGGCTCCGGACGGCTCGATCATTGCGCTGGGGATGTCCAGCAGCCTGCGGGGCCCGGTTTCCATGTTCCGCAAGGCGTCGGTGGTGGCGTTGGTCCGCGAGATGAAAATATCGATTTGGACCGCGCTGTTAGAGGACGGCAAGTGGATTGAGGGCGAGCAAATGCGCACTGTTGAGGGCCGTTATCTGCGCACTGACCGCAACGACACGCCCCTGGACAACCTGGGCGAGCTGCCCGACCTGCGATTGAACGACTAATCTTCGGTTGGGGACGCCTGCGGATCGGGCTGCGCTGGGGCAGTATTCCCCACTTGGTCCTGAGTTGCGTGCGCCGCGGCCGCGGCCGGATCAAGGGTTTGCAGCAGTTCCAAAACCTTGGCCTGGACCTCAGGCCGTTTGAGGTCAAAGTAGAATGAGCCGAGGAACTCGCTGGGATTGGACGGCGCGAAGTAGCTGGTGATCATCGTCGACAGATCCCACTGATCGGCTTTGCCCTTGTAGTCCGGGTAGCGCACGGCCATCAGCTCGTCGGCGTCGCTATCGAGGATGTCGCTCAGCGCCTTGACGATCGATTGCTTCTGCGCCTCGGTCTCGTACTGGATCTCCACATCATCCAGATAGCTGACGATCGGGATCTTGCCGTCGGCCGTGAGCATCATCGGCGGAGCGTCGGTCGCGGGCTGTTCGGGCTCCGTAGTGTCGGCTTGCTCGGTTTGTGCTGCTTCGTTGCCGGGCTTGCCGCATCCCGCTATCAGCACCACGGCCAAAGCGATCAGCAGTACCAGAGCTATTTTGTTTCTCATGGTCCTCGCTCCAATTATCCGCATCCGTCGTCCTGTTGCGGGTCTGCGTCCTGATCGTCGTCCTCGCTCGGCGCTGGTTGCTGATCGTCGTCGTCCTGGTCGCAGTCGCGTACCGATACTATCAGCGTAGTTCCGGATTTGCCCAGCAGCCAGGGAGTGAGCAGAACCGCGCCGGGATTTGTCGCCAGCAGCAGCCCGTTTTCCACGTGGGCCACCGCCTCGTCCGAGGAGGTCCAACCGCACAGCCCGCTGATCTCGTGCTCTGCGCCGAGCCAGTCCAGGCCCACGGCCCCCAACTCGGCGTTGTCGCCCGGGCAGAGCTCGATCGACTCCTGTTCAGCGGCCAGGCCCTCGATGCGCGAGGCGATCTCTTGGTGCAGGGTGTCGATCCAGTAATGGTGCGCCGACCAGCGGGCGTCGGGTCCGCCGAGGATCTCGAGTGTGATTCGTAGCTCGCGCTTGCCGCGCGTCAGCTCGGGCCGCACGAAGAACTCGTCCTCGATCCAGCGTTTTACGCGATTGGTGCGCGCCTGGTACCAGATCCCCGCGGGTTCGCCGTCGACCAAGACCTGCGCGCGTTGGCGGTCGTGTCCCATGTCCGACAGTCGGCGAATGATCAAGCCGTCGTTGTCCGGATGGATGCGCACGGTCCACTGTTCGCTGCCGCGGGTCAGGCGGCCGTTGTCCAGGGCCGGCGCCAGGTCTTGGTCGCCCTCGAAGTAGTACTTCGTTGTATTCAGCCGCTTGCTGTCCACGAATTGCGCATCGTGTGCAGCCTCGGAATTGGGTTGCCCCACGTCGATTTCGTCGCGCACCACACGCGCCGGATCGTCCACTCCGTAATAGAACGCCACCGAGGCGTAGTGCTCGCCGGAGTAGATGTTGAACATGTCGTGCTCGATGCCGTGGACGATTCCGTTGCGGAAAACGATCGCATCGCCCAGGTGCAGCCGGTAGCAGGTGCTCTGCTCGAGCAGCCCCAGGTAAAGGTGGTTGGCGTTGCCGTGGGTCGCCAGGGTGAACGGGCCGCGGTCGAAGTACCAGCCGCCCTGGTAGTAGTCCTCGGTCCCCGTGCCGTAGATCGCGGGCCAGCGCGAGCCGTCGACGTAGATCCGCTCGTCGCCCTCCAGATAGCTCAGGTCGGCGCCGATCATCCGCTGCACCTGGCCCAGGTCCACGCCGCGGCCGGGAACGTCGAGCACGATGTAGTCGCGGCCCAACAGCGTGGGGTACTGCTCGCGCTGCAGCGCGTGAAACGTCAGCGCGTCGATCAACGGCGGCTCGTTGCGCAGCGCGATGCTGTACTCGATCGGCGCGGCGAGTTCCGAGGCGTTGTGCAGCATCACCCGCGCGCCCTTGAAGTAGGGCATCGGGAAGTAGAGGTAGGCCGTGGGGCCCAGAACCGGATCGTCGTAAATCCCGGCCAGCAGGCTGCGCATTCCCTCCCAGGTGCCCGATGCGCCGCACAGCAGCGAGAGTCGCGCCGATACCTGAGGCTGTTGCGCGCCATCGAAGAAGATCTGTAGCTGCACCTGCTCGAGCTGCTCGAGACTCAGCCCGGCCAGCCCCAGTCGCAGCGCCGCAATCCAGCCCGCGCCCTCCAGGGCCGCGAGCTCGGCGCTCTGTCCGGGCTCGAGCGCCGGTGCGCCGAGGAGCACCGAGCTGGTCAGGTCGGTCTTGGGATCGCGCCCCAGCAGCGTCGGGTCGAGCAGGTCCAGCAGCGCCGAAAGCTTTGCCGGATCGGGCTCGGGATCGTAGGGCTCGATTGCGCTTCCTTCAGGATAGCGTTGGTACAGCGCGTGAAAGAAGTGCGGACGCCCGCTGGTCGCCAGCTTGAGGCTGTGCTCGAAGCAGATCGGCGCGTAGCTGTAAAACCCGCCCGACGACTGATCGTCGTTGCCCGCCAGCGGAAAAATGAACGGCGCTTGAACCGAGTTGAAAACATCGGCGATCGGCATGTCGACGAGCAGCTCGCCGTCGACTTGGCAGCGTAGGTCCTTTGCGAAGTTGATCAGCGTGAACCACAGGTCGTAGACGCAGCCCGGTCCCTCGACGTCGAGCAGCACGCGTTGGCCCTGCTCGTCGCGGTACAGCGGGCTGAACAGGCCGGTGAATCCGTCGAGATTGCCGCCCAGCGGATCGTGGCTCGAGGTCTGCAGGGTTTGGGCGTACAGCGGCATGCGCGGCAGCTCCCACAGCTCGAGCAGGCGCGCGGCGCCCGTGGGGCCCAAATCATCGGCGCACAGTGCGGGTCCGGCAGCGCACAGGGCGCAGCAGACGATCAGCGCGGATAAATGTTTGGGCATCGCGCTTACGAGCATAGCAACGGTGCGGCGGCGATCAAACCCGCGTCGATTTTTCCACAAGTTTTTTCATGATACTATTTCGCAATTCTTTTTCTGCGACAGCGGAGGACGATAGTGGAGGAGCTGTTTTCAGGCCTGCCCCCGACAATAGCCTTGGGCCTGCGGGCCTTTGTGCTGGCCCTCGGCGCCACGCTGTTTATCCTTGCTGTGCTCAATCTGCTCAAACGCTTCCGCGATGTGATCGCGGTTTTCCTCTATCGCTTCCGCGTGCCGGTGCTGCTTGCGATGTGCGCCGCGACGATTTTCTTCGGCTACTTTCTTAAAGACTGGAATTACGCCTCCAACCTCAAGGACGACCTGCCCGACAACAACCCGGTGAAGCTCGAGTTCGAGCAGTTCATGGAGGAATTCGGATCGGCCGAGCTGTTGACCGTGGTGGTCGAGGCGCCGGACGTGTTCACCCCGGACGTGCTGCGGCTGGTGCGTCGGCTGACCCAGGAATGCGAAGGGCTGCCCGAGGTCGACGAGGTGATCAGCCTGGCCAACGTCAGCAGCTACATCCAGACCCGCGACGCTGACGGCGAATCGCTGATCAAGGTCCGACACTTTCTCGACGGCGCGATCCCCGAAGACCGCGAGGGCTTGCAGGCGCTCAAGCAACGCGCATTGGACCAGGAGATGTGGGTCGGCGACATCCTCAGCGCCGACTCCACGATCACCACGGTCAACGTCAAGCTCTCGATGGTTCAGGAGGACATGGAGAAGCGGCTGGAGCTGGTGGAGCTGGTCTACGACGCGATGATCACCAGCCTGATTCCAGAGCCGCGGCAGACCAGCGGCGCGCTGTTCGGCGCGGACTTCGGCGCCAAGTATCCGGTCAGCCCCTATCGCGAAACGCAGATCGCGATCACCGCCGACCCGATTCCGCGCGAGAACGTCGAGGACCGCGCGCGGCCCGCCTCGATCCGGCTTTACACCACCGGGATCTCGGTGCTCAGCGTCGACTCGCTGTGGGCGATGGAGCACGACACCAATACCTACCTGATCTGGACGCCGGTGATTTTGATCCTGCTGCTGTTCCTGTTTACACGCACGGCGCGCGGGATCGTGATCCCGCTGCTGATCATCATCACCTCGGTTTGCACGACCCTCGGGCTGTTCTTCATGCGCGGCCACTCCTACAACATGATCACCACCGTGCTGCCCACGTTCCTGATGGTCTACTGCCTGTCGGACACGATCCACATCCTGATGCGCTACCACGAGGAGTACGGCAGGCTCGGCGAGCGCAAGGCCGCGGTGATTCAGACCCTGCGCGTGATGATGATCCCGTGCTTCCTGACCTCGACCACTACCGCGGTGGGCTTCGGCAGCCTGATCCTCGCCGACCTGAACTCGTTGATCGACTTTGGCTACTACAGCGCGATCGGCGTAATGATCTCCTACGTCTACGCGATCGTGATCACGCCGCTGACGGTCTCGTTCCTGCCCGCGCCCAAGCCCACAATGGTCAAGCGCTACTCCGGCGGCACTCTCAGCCGATTGCTGGCGTGGGTCGGCGAATTCGACCAGCGCCGAGCCACGCTGGTCGTCGTGGTCTGCGTGGCGGCGATCGCCGTGGGTGTGGTATTCACCCTGCGGCTTGATGTCGAGACCCAGCTCGCCAAGTTCATCCCCGAGCATACCGGCAGCCGCAAGGGGCTGGACCTGTTGGTCGACAAGCTCGCGGGCGTGACCACCCTGGACATGACGCTAGCCTGTCCCGACGGCGAGGACGGCGAGCCCACGCAGTGCTTTAAACAGGTCTGGGCCCTGGATCAGCTCGACCGGCTGGCGGGATTCATGGACGTCGACGTGGCCCAAACCCAAAAGGTGCTCAGCTACGCCGATCTGGTCAAGGAGATCAACCGCGTAATCAAAGACGGCGACCAGGCCGCATTCCGCATTCCGCAGACCGAGGCCGAGCTGTACGACGTGATCTTCTTTTTGGAGAACGAGCCCGAGGCCACCGAGCCGTTCATGAACTGGGACTACTCCAAGGCGCGCATCGCCGCGCGCATCGACTCGATGTCGAGCAAGCAGCACCTGGAGCTGATCGAGACGATCGAGAGCTGGGCCGCGGCCAACGTCGATCAGCGGCTGAAATTCAAGGCCACGGGCATTGTGGTGATCTATGCCACCACGGTGCAGGCGATCGTCAACACCCAGATCAAGAGCCTGATCGTGGCGCTGACCGTGATCGGCATTCTGATGACGATCAACGTGCGCAGCTTCAAAATTGGCGCGATGAGCATGCTGCCCAACGCGCTGCCGATCTTTTTCACGCTGGGAGTGATGGGGCTGTTCGGCATCGACCTCAACGCGGCCACGGTGATGGTCGCCTGCATTGCCATCGGCATTGCGGTGGACGATACGATCCACTTCCTCACGCGCTACATCGAGGAGTTCCAGCTGGACCAGGACGTGCCCGGCGCGATGAAGCGCGCCGTGGCCACCACGGGCAAGGGGATGGTGGCGACCTCGCTGGTGATCACCGGCGGCTTCATGTTGATGGTGCTCTCCGAGTTCGGGCCCAACCGTTCGTTCGGCTACCTGATCGCCCTGGCGATGATGGCCGCACTGGTCGCCGACCTGTTCCTGGTCGAGGCGCTGGTGGTGCTGACCAAGGCCAAGCTGCGCCGCAGCGTGCTGCTGGGCGGCAACAACGGATCGCCCGAGCCTCCCGACGGGGCGGATGCCTGAACCGCGGCCCGACCGCGACCGGCTCGGCCGGGCGTGGACCGCTGGTTATCCGCTGAGACTGCTGCTGCTCTATGCGGCCCTGGCCGCGATTGCGGCGCGCTATGCCGCCAAGCTTTTACGCTCCGGTCCGGGCGGCGGGGATGAGCTGCTGCTGGCCTTGATCGGCCAGCTCGACGTCTACCGCGCGCTTTGCTACGCCGCGCTGCCCGCAATGCTGATCGTGATTTTCGCCCCGGCCCGGCGCAGCGGCGCATTCGCCCGGCCGCGAACCCTGCTTTGCTTGAGCTTGGGGCTCGGAGCGCTGTGCGCGGCTCTGATCTGGTTCGCGCCGCTGCTCACGCGGCCCCAGGCCCAACGCGGAATCGGCGCGCTGCTGAGCTGCTGCTACGTGGCGGCCAACGTCTCGCTGCTGATCTGGCTGCACTGCGGCGGGATGTGGACCCAGCGGCTGCGCGCGCTGACAGTCCGCTGCGTGGGATTTAGCGACCTGCTGCTGCCCGCAGTGCTGTGGTCGGCGCGCGAACGCGGCGGTCTGCTCTGGGCCGCTGCCCGGCCGCTGTGCGCGGCGCTGATCGGCTTGGCCTGCCTGCTGCCCTGGGTGCTGCAACCGTTGCCCGTGGACGATCCGCTACGCCTGGGACCGCAGTTCCAGCGGCTGCGCGGCGGTGCGCACTACCAGGCGGCGATCGATCCGGTTGAGGGCACGTTGGTGCTGACCCACGCCGATGGCCGGGTGACGCAGCTGGACCCGCGCAATCCCGCTGTTGCGACCAGCGCGCAAGTCGGTGCGGACTACGTGCTCTCACTGGCCCGCGACCAGGCCTCGGGGCGCTGGGTCTACGTCGATCCGGCGGGCGGACAGACCCTGGTGTTCGGACCGGCCGCTGATTCCCGACCGCTGCGGATCGTCATCGAACCACCCGATGTGCCGTGGACCAACTGCCGCTCGCTGTGGAATCCCGAGCGGCAGGAATTGGCCGCAGCCTGCTTCGGCGGCGCGCTGCGGTTGTGCGCGGACGGCGAAACCGTGGTGGCCCGCTGCGGCGCGATCTCGCTGGTCGACGCGCTACTGCATCCCACACGCCCCGAGCTGCACGCGGCACTGATCTCACCGCGCGGCTTAGCGATTTTCGACTCACGGACTATCGAACTACTGCGTTTCGTCGGTCTGCGGCAGGTGCCCGAACGCATGCTGCTCGATGCGGCGACCGACCGCCTGATCGTCTCGCTGCCCATTGCGGGCAGCCTGTTGCTGGTCGACGCGGCGGGCCAGGGCGAACCCGAGCTGGTGCGGGCCTTTCCCGGAGTGCGCGAGATGGCGATCGACGAGCGAGCGCGGCTGTTGTACCTCGCCGGGCTCTCGCCGCTGATTGAAGTGCGCTCACTGGACGACTTCTCGCTGATCGGTCGCGTGCACGCTCCGTCCTGGGCGCGCTGGCTGTCGATCGATCCGCAACGCAACGCAGCCTACTTGGCCACGGGTCGCGGGTTATGGCGCGTGGACCTGGACTATCTCACGACCGGCGGACTGCGGTACGACCCGTTCTACGCGCTGGCCGGCGCGCTGGGCAGCTTGCTCGCGCGGCTGTCGACCATCGGCCGTTCGCCGGTCCAAAGTCCGCAACTCGAGCCCGTGATCTACGACCCTCAGGGGTGCGCCGGGCCGCCGTGGACCGCGCTGAGCCTTGACACTCCTCCGGATCAAGCTGGAATATTCGACCCAACACCGTTTTCGGCACAGTCCGACCCATAGAGAGACGAGGACGTTGATCTCCGACCCGCAGCTGCTCAAGGCGATCTCGCTGACGATTTTTCTCGCGGCCTACGCTGCGTTCGTGATCTGGCCCACGCGCCGCGCTCAGGTCAGCGCGGCGGCCGCAGGGTTGGCGATCATCACCGGCGTGGTCTCGTTGAGTAACGCCTTCTGGAGCTCGCCCGAGGGCTACGGGGGTTCGTACGTCAACTGGAACGTGATGGGCGTGTTCTTCGGCACGCTGGTGATCGCCGAGTTCTTCATGTTCTCGCGTATGCCCGAGGTGCTGGCCGAGAAGCTGCTTTCCAGGATGAGCTCGGCGCGCGGCGCGCTGGTTGTGCTCTGCCTATTCGGCGGCGTGCTTTCGATGTTCCTGGAGAACGTGGCCGCGTTTCTGATCCTGGCGCCGATCGGCCTGACCGTGGCGCGCAGGATGGGCAAGGCGCTGACCCCGGTGATGGTCGGCCTGGTGCTGCAAAGCAACCTGCACGGCGCGGGCACGATGATCGGCGATCCGCCGGACATGCTGTTGGCGGGCTACACGCGGATGGGCTTTCCCGACTTCTTTTGGTTTTTCGGACGGCCCAGCCTGTTCTTTGCGGTAATGGTTGGCAGCCTCACCGGGTCGCTGGTGCTCTGGCTTTCGTACCGCAGCTATAAGGGCAAGATCGAAATCAAATCGCGCACCAAGCCCACGTCCTGGTTCCCGCTGATAATGATCGGGATGCTGATCGTCGGCCTGGGGCTGAGCAAGCTGATCGACCCGGGGTTCGTCTGGGCCGCGGGCACGATCACGATGTGCCTGGCGCTGATCGGCACGGTCTGGTACATGGCGCTGACCAAAGGGCGGATTCTCAACACCGAGGAGCACGAGGCGCTGATCGAGGCCGAGTACGAGGGCCGCACTCCGCCGCGGCAGCCGTTGTTGAACGGGACGGCCAAACTCTGGCAGCTGGTGCGGCACCTGGACTGGGACACCACGGTATTTCTGATGGGGATCTTTATCGTGGTCGGCGGGTTCACGCACTACTGGGTCGACGACATCGCCGGAGTGATGGCCGGAATCAGCTCGGGCTCGGTGCTGGTCGCCTTTGTGCTGATCGTGCTCAGCTCGGTGACCTGTTCGGCGTTCATCGACAACGTGCCGTTCCTGCTGACCATGCTGCCGGTGACCGACGCCCTGGGCGTCAGCCTGGGGCTCGATCCGTGGAGCGTGCAGATGTTCTTCCTCTACTTCGGTCTGTTGATCGGAGTCTCGGTCGGCGGCAACATTACGCCGATCGGCGCCACGGCCAACGTCGTGGCGATCGGCTATCTGCGCCGACGCGGCGAGCCGGTGCGCTTCTTGGACTACATGAAGCGCGGCCTGCCCTTCACCCTGGCCGCCACATTTGTCGCCTCGATCTTCCTGGTGGTTTTCTGGTATCTGCTCGTTTGACCCGCGAGGTCTCAGCCGCGGAAATTGACCTGCGGGGCCGATCGAGTAAGGTATGCACTCGATGATCGACCCCGGCGCACAACCCACCCGACGTTCACGGACCAGGACGCTGATCTTTGCGCTGATCGCCTTAGTGCTGGCGCTTTCTGCGGCCGAGGGAGTGCTGCGGTTGCTCGATTTGGGCACGGTCCCCGAGGACCGGATGTATACCGACACCTATGATGTGCGCTACCGCCTGCGGCCCGGCGCGCCCAATCCATGCCCCGGGCAGGAGGACCGCATCAACTACCAGGGCACGCGCGGCCCGGAGTTTAAGCAGGACAAGCCCACCGGCGTGCAGCGCATCCTGTGCCTGGGCGACTCGACGACCTTCGGCTGGGGACTGAGCGCGGACCAGACCTACCCGGCGCAACTGCAGCGGATGATCGATCAGATCAAGCCCGGCGCGTTTGAGGTAATCAACGGCGGCATTCCGGGGACCAACAACTATCAGCAGATTTTGTTCTTCGAGGAGCTGGCGCACCGCTGGACCCCGGACGTGGTGATCTGGCGCGTGGGGCCTAACGGCCGCGATGACATCATTCGCTATCGCCGATTGCGGCGCTCGATCTTGGGCAGGGGGGTGCTGACCCTACGCGACGGGCTCTCGCACTCCCGGCTCTACCGCGTGCTGCGCTGGGCGATCAAGCCTGCTCAGCGCGGCCCGACGCTGCCACCGAACCCGGAGCACCTTGAAGAGATCCGCGACGATTACCGCGCGGACCTGGCCGCGATCAAAGACCTGTCCGAGCGCTACGGCTTCGTCTCGATCTGGGTGCATCCGCCGCAGCAGGATCAGGTAGAGTTCGGGCGAAGCTGGCTGGCCGAGCACCCGGACGCGGGACGCGCGGAGTTCGAAGCGTACTTCGCGCCGCGCGACTCGGAAACCATCGAGTTCGTGCAGAGCAACGGCTTTCACTACGTCGCGCCGCTGTACGACTTCGTTCTCAACGACGACGACGAGGGCCTGTTCGTCGATCCGGGACACCCTGGCGAGACCGGCCAGCGCATCTGCGCCCAGCTGGTTCTCGAGACTTTGCGGCTGCCGGTGGTTCTGGACTTTTAATCGTCCCTGCGCTACCAATATAGCCCCGTTGACGCGCTGCGGCGTGAACGGGAAGTTACATCTTCCGCAGACGAGGAGAGCCGGAAATGTCCGAGCGAGTAGTGCTTGCCTATTCAGGCGGCCTGGATACATCAGTGATAGTGCATTGGCTGGCCGAAAAGGGCTACGAAGTGATCGCCTATATGGCCGAACTGGGCCAGCACGAAGATGCGCAGGTCGTGCGCGACAAGGCGCTGTCGATCGGCGCGCGCGAAGTGATCATCGAGGATCTGCGATTGCCGTTCCTGCGCGACTACGTCTATCCGGCGTTCCGCGGCGGAGCGCTGTACGAGGGACGCTACCTGTTGGGCACGGCCCTGGCGCGGCCGCTGATCGCGCAGCGACAGGTGGCGATCGCCCGTAAATTCGAAACCACGTTGCTCGGACACGGCTCGACCGGCAAAGGCAACGACCAGGTGCGTTTCGAGATGAGCGCCATGGCGCTGATGCCCGACGTGCGCATCCTCTCGCCGTGGAAGGAACCCGAGTTCCTGGCGCAGTTCGCCGGCAGACAGGAGTTGATCGAATACTCCGAGCGCCATGGGATCCCGATTCCGGTCTCGCGCTCCAAGCCCTACAGCACCGATGAGAACCTGCTGCACCTGAGCTTCGAATCCGGTGCGCTGGAGGACGCCGACGCGCGTCCCAAGGACGACACGTTTCAGCGCTGCGTGGACCCGCGCCTGGCGCCGGATCAGGAAACGATCGTCGAGATCGAGTTCGATCACGGCGATCCGGTGAAGCTCAGCGTGCCGGCCGACGGCCGCAGCTGGGACGATCCGGTCGAGCTGTTCATCGAGCTGGATAAGCTGGCCGGGGCCAACGGCGTGGGGCGCGTGGACATGGTCGAGAACCGTTTCGTCGGCCTGAAGAACCGCGGGGTTTACGAGACCCCGGCGGGCACGGTGATCGCCGAGGCGCGACGCGACCTGGAGGGGATCACGATGGACCGCGAGGTGCTGCACCTGCGCGACAGCTTGATCCCGCGCTATTCCGAGATGATCTACTACGGTTTCTGGTTCTCGCCCGAACGCGAGTGCCTGCAGGCGCTGATCGACCGCGCGGCGTGCAACGTGTGCGGCAGCGTGCGCGTGGCGCTGTACAAGGGCAACGCCACGCCCGTGGGCCGCAGCAGCGCGGTCAGCCTCTACGACTCGGAGATGGCGAGTATGGATGTGGTCGGCGGATTCGATCAGCAGGACTCGGCCGGATTCATCAAGCTCAACGCGCTACGGCTGCGGCTGCACGCGTTGCGCCTCGATCACGACGGAGACGGGAAGTGAGTAGGCTGTGGGAAAAGGGAACGAGCAGCGATCCGCTGGCGATTGAATTCGCCGCGGGCCGCGATCCCGAGCTCGACCCGCTGCTGGTGCCCTACGACTGCGTAGCCTCGGCCGCCCACGCGGCCGAGCTGCAGCGTATCGGTGTGCTCAAGGCAGACGAGGCCGCGGCCCTGCGTCGCGAGCTGGGCAAGATCAGGCAGCGCGCCCTGGACGGCAAATTCCGCGTGCCGCCCGAGCTCGAGGACGGCCACACCGCGATCGAGAGCGCGCTGACCAAGGCGCTGGGAGCGCTGGGCGGCAAGATCCACGCCGGACGCAGCCGCAACGACCAGGTCTCCGCCGCGATCAGGCTGTTTCTGATCGACGCGCTGAGCACCCTGGAGTGGTCAACGTTGACCCTGGCCACGACGATGTTGGGGCGCGCGCAGAAAATGCGCAGCTGGATCATGCCCGGGTTCACCCACCTGCGACGCGCGATGCCCAGCACCGCCGGGATGTGGTTCGCCGGGTTCGCCGAGCGGCTGATCGACGACTGCGAGGGATTGCGCAACGCCCAGCGCGAGGCGGACCACAGCCCGATGGGCAGCGCCGCGGGCTACGGCTCGCCGTTGCCGCTGTCGCGTCCGCGTATGGCCAGACAGGCAGGCTTTACCGAGGTCAGCGTCGTGCCCACGGCGGTCCAACTCTCGCGCGGACGCGCGGAACTCTCGGCGCTGGCAGGAGCCCACGGCGTATCGCTGACCCTCAGCCGTTTCGGCGCTGACGTGGTGCTGTTCACCTCCGAGGAGTTCGGGCTGCTGCGTTTGCCCGTGGAGCTGACCACCGGCAGCTCGATCATGCCGCAAAAGCGCAACCCGGATATCGCCGAATGCCTGCGGCCCGTGGCCGCGATGCTCGGCGCGCGTTACGCCGAGGTCGCCGGCGTGATCTCGCATTTGCCCTCGGGCTACCAGCGCGACATGGCGTTCACCAAGGCGCCGATGATCGACGGACTGCTGCGCATCGACCAGGCGCTGTCCGCCGCGCTGCTGATCGCCCAGGGGATCCAAGTCGATCGCGAGGCCTGCGCCGCTGCCGTGACCCCCGATGTCTGGCAGGCCCACCGTGCCACCGAACTGGCCGCGCGCGGCGTGCCGTTCCGCGAGGCCTACAAGCAGGTAGCACAGCAGGGCGCCGACGAGGACTACGGCCGTAAGATCGAGGAGCCGCAAACGGCCGAGATCAAGGCGCTGCGCGAGCGCGTTGCCGCACTGCGCCGCGGATGGCGCAGGCTGCGCATGCGCATCGAGCGCACCACGAACGATGCTTTCGAGGTCTAAGATGAGCCGCATCAAGATCGACGAAGGCGGCGGCGTCACCGATCCGCAAGGCTTCGCAGCCTGCGGATTGGGCTGCGGAATCAAGCCTGAGGGGGACGACCTGGCGCTGCTGGTATCCGACCGGCCGGCGCGCGCTGCCGGAGTATTCACCAGCAATAAGCTGGTCGGTGCGCCGGTCGTCGTCTGCCGCGAGCACCTGCGATCGGGCAGGGCGCGGGCGATCATCGCCACCTCGGGTAACGCCAACGTGGCCACCGGGCCCGAGGGGTTGCACGCGGCGCACGAGCTGGCGACCGCCACCGCGGCCGAGTTGGGCTGCCCGGGCCGCCAGGTGTTGGTGGCCTCGACCGGGATGATCGGCGTGCCCTATCCGCTGCAAAAGGCTCTGGACGGCATGCGCCGCGGCTGCGGCATGCTCGACCACAAACGCGAGGCCGGGCTGCACCTGGCGCGCGCGCTGATGACCACCGACACCCGTCCCAAGCACCTCTCGCTGCGGGTGGGCAAAGCAACCATCGGCGCGGCGGCCAAGGGTGCAGGCATGATCCATCCCCAGATGGCCACGATGTTCTGTTTCCTGACCACCGATGCCCAATTGCCGGCTCGCGGGCTGAGCGCGATGCTGCGGCGCGCGGTGGATTCGACGTTCAACATGATCAGCGTGGACCACGACACCTCGACCTCGGACAGCGTGATCCTGCTGGCCAACGGCACGGCCGGGCCGGTTGATCTCGAGCTGTTCGAGCGCGGGCTGATTGCGGCCTGCGCGCGCATGGCCCGGGCCATCGCCGCGGACGGCGAGGGTTCGACCAAGCTGATGACCGTCGAGGTCTCGGGTTGCCGCAGCCTGGACGACGCGCGCAAAGCCGCGCGCGGCGTGGTCGCCAGCAACCTGGTCAAGAGCGCCTTTGCCTTGATGCCGATCCCCGGCCGCGTGCTCTCGGCCGTGGGCTCGTCCGGCGCGCGCGCGAATCTCGATCAGGCCGAGGTCTGGTGGGGAGCGGTGCGCGTCTACGCCAATGGACGGATCTGCAGCTTCGACCAGGAGCGCTTCAAGCGCGCCTGCGCAGGCGAGGAAATATTACTGCGAGTGAAGCTGCACGATGGCCAGAGCTCGGCCAGGGCCTGGGGCTGCGATCTGACCGAGGGCTACGTGCGTTGCAACGCCGATTACTACAGCTGATCAGCCTAGGAGAATCGAAGTGATAGAGATTAAACGAAAGGCCGCCACGCTGGCCGAGGCTCTGCCGTACATCACGCGCTGGCGCAACGCGGTGTTCGTAATCAAGGTCGGCGGCAGCCTGCTGGACGAGCCGCGCAACCGCCAGGTGATGCTCGAAGACGTGGCGTTGCTCTCGCGCGTGGGCATTCGCCCGGTGCTGGTGCACGGCGGCGGCAAGCTCGCCTCGCGGATGATGAAGGACGCCCAGCTCGAGCCGCGGTTCATCGATGGTCTGCGTGTGACCGACGAGCCGACGTTAAAGGTAATTAAGCAAGCCTTTAGTAAGACCAACGCCGAGCTGGTTCAGGGACTGCGTGACGTCGGTGGCCAGGCGATCCCGCTGGCCGCAGTGCGTACTTCGGTGATCATGGCCCAGCCGCTGCGACCTGAGTTGGGGTTCGTCGGACAGGTCGAGTCCGTGGCTCTGGACGTACTCGGCGCGCTGATCAAGGACGCTCAGGTGCCGGTGATCAGCCCGCTGGGGCTCGGACCCGACGGCCAGATTTACAACATCAACGCCGATGAGGTGGCCCAGGCGGTGGCCGTGCAGCTTGGGGCTGAAAAGCTGACGTTGCTCACCGATGTTGAGGGCGTATTGGTCGACGGCGAGCTGATCAGCCACCTGGACGTGGGCGACATCGAGGAGCTGATCGTCCGCGGCAAGATCACCGAGGGGATGATCCCCAAGGTGCGCGCCGCCGAAGAGGCTGTGCGTGCCGGAGTGCGCAAAGTGCATTTCATTGACGGCAATATCGAGCACGCGCTGTTGCTCGAGATCTTCACCCACGAGGGAGTTGGAACGGAGGTCGGTGATGAAAAGCGTGAACAGTAGCTTCAAGCGCCGTGCCGAATCGCTGCTGGTGCCGACCTACGGGCCGCGGCCGGTGCTGTTCGAGCGCGGCGAAGGCTGCCTGCTCTTTGACGAGCACGGCCGCGAGGTGCTCGACTTTGCCGGCGGCATCGCCACCTGTCTGGTGGGCCACGGCCGACCCGAAGTGACTCGCGCCGTGGAGCACGCTGCGTCGCGGCTGATCAACGCCACCAACCTGTACTACACCCGGCCGCAGATCGAGCTGGCCGCGCAACTTAAAAAAATTTCCGGCCTGCCGCGGACGTTCCTGTGCAACTCGGGAACCGAGGCGATAGAGGCGGCGCTGAAGTTCGCGCGTCGCGCCACGGGCCGCACGCGCTTCGTCGGGTTCAGCGGAGCGTTTCACGGCCGTTCCCTGGGAGCGCTGAGCGCCACGCACAAGGCGGCGTTGCGCGATCCGTTCAAACCGCTGTTACCCGGCTTCTCCCACGTGCCCTTCGGCGATTTGGATGCCGCGGCCAAGGCGATCGGCCCCAAGATCGCGGCGGTGATTGTCGAGCCGATCCAGGGCGAGACGGGCGTAGTGCCCGCGCCGCCGGGATTCCTCGCCGGATTGCAGCGACTGTGCCGCAAGGCCGGTGCGCTGCTGATCGTCGACGAGATTCAGACCGGCATGGGACGCACGGGCAAATGGTTCGCCTATCAGCACGACAAGCTTGCCCCCGACATGGTGACGATGGCCAAGGGCCTGGCCAACGGCGTGCCCATCGGCGCCTGCCTGGTTAGCGAAAAGGTTTCATCCGCGATCAAACCCGGCGACCACGGCAGCACTTTCGGCGGCAACGACCTGGCCTGCAGCGCGGCCCTGGCGACCCTGGGCGTGGTCAGGTCCGAGCGGCTGTTGGCCAATGCCGCGCGCATGGGACGGCGATTGGCCGCGGGGTTGAACAAGATCAAATCGCCGCGAATCGTTGGAGTGCGCGGCCAGGGTCTGATGCAGGCGCTGGTGTTCCGCGACGATCCCTCCGACGTGGCCCGCCGCGCTCTGGACAACGGTCTGCTGGTCTTGCCGACCTCCAAGATCGCCCTGCGCATGCTGCCGTCGTTGGTGATCGACTCGGCGCAAATCGATTGCGGCCTGGAGCTGCTGGAGCGCTCGCTGTGAAGCGCGTGGCGATCGTCGGCGCATCGGGATTCTCGGGTCACGACCTGCTTAAGTTGATTAAAGCCCATCCGCAGCTCGAGCTGGGGCCGCTGGTGGCACGCTCGGAGGCGGGCAAACGCGTAAGCGATCTCTACCCGGACTGGCCGGGCGACGAGGTCTATATTCCGGCCACGCCCGACGAGCTCGCGGCAATGGACGTCGACCTGATGTTCCTCTGCCTGCCCAACGGCCAGGCGATGAAGATCGTGCCGCGGCTGCCTAGAAAGATGCGCGTGGTCGATGTCTCGGCCGACTATCGTTTCGATAACCGCATGCGCTGGGAACAGGTCTACGGCATGCAGCACGCCGATCCGGCGCGCCAGGCGGTCTACGGCCTAACCGAGTGGGCGCGGCGCGAGGTGGCCGGCGCGCGGGTGCTGGCCAACCCCGGCTGCTACGTCACCGCCTCACTGATGATCGCGCTGCCCCTGGCGCGCGAGGGCGTGTTGAGCCAGGCGGTGTTCGACTGCAAGAGCGGATACTCCGGCGCGGGACGCAAGCCCAGCCAGTTCAACGACCCCGAACAACTGCGCGACGATATCCTGGCCTACAAGCTGGCCAACCATCGCCACCAGGACGAGATTTCGGAGAAGCTCGGGCTCGAGATCAGCTTCACCCCGCACGTGCTGCCCGCGTTTCGCGGGATCCTTTGCACGGCCCACCTCTGGACCGATCCGCAGATGAGCGCCGCGCAGGTCAGGGAGTTGGTCAACGAGACCTA
The DNA here is from genome assembly GCA_030765605.1 of Candidatus Alcyoniella australis. Lineage (NCBI taxonomy): Bacteria > Candidatus Lernaellota > Candidatus Lernaellaia > Candidatus Lernaellales > Candidatus Alcyoniellaceae > Candidatus Alcyoniella > Candidatus Alcyoniella australis. Next base: position 25,310 of record JAVCCG010000069.1, on the reverse strand, counting down.
CCACAACGAGCCGTTCGTCAAAGTTCTTAGCGACCGGCTGCCGACCCTGCACGACACGGTAAACACCAACAAGGTCTGCATCGGCGGGTTCGAGGAGGACGAGCGCACCGGCCGGGTCGTGGTCGTTTCGACCCTGGACAACCTAGTCAAAGGGGCCGCCGGACAGGCGCTGCAGAACGCCAACCTGATGCTCGGCCTGCCCGAGACCACGGGGCTGCGCTAAACCATCTCCCACATCTTCCGTCGCGGGGAAGGTCGCTGAGCTACGACTATGGTTCGCTCGCGTGCCATGCGGGCACCTCAAAAGTACCGGGCGCGGGGCGGACCGTTGGATTAGGACCAGCGTACTACGCGAGTTTTGTGGCGGCTCTAAGCCGCCTCAAAGGTGCCCCGGCGCTTGCCCGCAGTGCGTCCGGTCGCGGATAATCGGCGGCAAATGGTATTTCCGCGATCATTGCTGCGTCGTCTGAAGACGCCCGGCGCGCCGGCCCTGGTCGGTCTGGCGCTGATCCCGCTGGCCTTGATCGCGGCCTACGCTATCGCCAACTTCCGTCCGCTGTGGCTGCTGGGCGTGTTCGCCCTGGCCGGCTCGCTGGTTTTGCTCACGCGGATCGAGATCGCCGCGCTTTTCCTGCCGCTGGTGATCTTCCTGCCCGACATCGGCCGCGACCTGCCCGGGCCGTTTGCGCTGTTCGTCCACGACCTGATGATCCTCGCGCTGTTCGGGCTCTACGCAATACGGCAGATCGCCTCGCGGCGTCCAGTGCTGCAGATCGACCGCCGCGCCGCGTTCTGGCTGCTGGCGTTTATCGCAATCGCGGGCGCTTCGCTGATCAAGGCCGCGATGCTCGACCGCGCGATCTTTCTCGCCGGGGTCAAAGATTGGATCAGGCTGGTCGAACTGACGCTGATGACCGTGGCGCTGGCCGGGATGATCCAGACGCGCAAGCAGGCCCGTCGGCTGTTGCTCGCTCTGTGCCTGGCGGGCGCGGCCGCGGTCGGAGTGGCGTTGTGGGCCTACGTGCACGACAGCGAAGCGCTATATCGCGTGATGAACCTCAAGCGCGCCACGGTGCAGATCGTCGGCCTGCGCTACCGGATGGTCAGCAGCATGGGTACTGCCGCGCATACCGGGGTGTGCTTTGCTACCCTCGCCGCCCTGGCCACGGCCCTGGTGCGGCGAGGCGCACGGCGCTGGACTGTCATCTTCGGTCTGGCCTTGATCGTGCTGTGCCTGGTCTGCGTAGTGCTGACATTTAGCAAGGGCACCTGGGTTGCGCTGGCCCTGGCAATGCTGGTGCTCTGGACCTCGGGACGGCTGCCGCGGGCCTGGATCTTCGCGGTCGGTGCGTTGGCCGTGACCGGAGCCCTGGCGCTGATGGCGCTCTGGGGATCGAGCCTCGACCCGGGGGTGCTGGCCACCGACTTCTTCCGCCTCTCGCGCAGCTCGGCCGAAATCCGTTTGGCGCGCTGGGCCTCGGTGCAGAACGTGATGCTGCGCGAGCCGCTGCTGGGCGTGGGCTACAACTGCTACGCCTACGTCTACGGCCGCTTTGCCGTGGACTCGGGCGTGATGTACGACTACGGCCATCCGCACAACATGTTCATTGACGTGCTCACCGGCAGCGGCATCGCCGGGTTGGTGATGTTTCTCGGATTTTGCTCGCGGGTCCTCGGGTTGGCTCGGCGGCTGACCGTCGAGCGCGGCGGCTTGGCCGGCCTGGGTCGCGCCTGCTACCTGGCGCTGCTTATCTATTTCGGCGCGAGCCTATTCAACAGTTTTTTATTTAAGGCCGGACGTGCGGGGATGCTGCTGTTCGCGGTGATCGGGTTGGTCCTGGCCCTGGATCGGATGCGTTCAGAAATAGAGGATGACTCCGACGCAGATCGCGTAGCCCAACAGCGTGAGCTGGAACGGCCGGTCGCCGAGGATCAGTCGCTCGGGACTTAGCTCGCCCTGTCGGCGGTGCACCAGGTACAGGTAGCGAAAAATGCCGTGGAGCACGAACGGCGTGCTGAGCACCAGCGAGCGCGTGTTGAATTTGGCCAGCGTCTCCGCGCTCTGGGTATAGAGCACGTAGACCAGCAGCGTGGCGCTGGTGACCACGGCGATCATCTGGTCCATCAGGTACGGGCTGTACTCGCACAGCACCGGCTTATGTCCATCGCCGCCGAGTCGCACTTTCTCGAGCAGCTCGTGCCGACGCGTGCCCATCGCCAGCAGCAGTCCAAGCAGCATCGTGCAGACCATCAGCCAGCGGCTGACCGGTACGGGTACAGCCCAGGCGCCCGCGGTCACGCGCAGCAGCAGCAATCCGGCCATGGCGAACAGGTCGAGCACCACCAGCCTGCTCAGCACCAGGCTGTAGGCCACCTGTAGCAGCCAGAAGCCCAGGGCCGCGATAAAAAAGCGTGGTCCCAACGGCCAGGCGGCAACTACGCAGATCGCGGCGATCATCAGCGCCGTTGCCAGTGCCAGGCGCGTTGAGAGCCTACCCGCTGCCAATGCGCGATGACGTTTGATCGGGTGCAGCCGGTCGAACTTGCGGTCGACCAGATCGTTGATCAGGTAGCCGCTGCCCGACAGCAGGCAAAATACGGCCGCGGCCCAGAGGATCCGCAGCAGTGCCGACGGATCGTAAAGGCTCATACCGAATGCCAGGCCGACCAGCATTACAATGTTCTTGGCCCAGCGCCGGGGGCGCATCGAGGACCATAGTTCGAGCAGCATCTAGGCAGCTTAACTTCTACGGTTCAGGCCAACAAGCCGGCTTGGCCGGTCGGTCAAGGGTCTGCTATCCTTGGTCGTCCTGGTGCGGAAAACTTGGGAGAGTCGATGTCGGAAAAGAGCTTAGGACGCACGAAACGCCTGGTCGTGGTGCTGATCGCCGCGGTGCTGGCGATCGTCTACCTTTACGGTACGCGCCAGCAAGGCGGACCGGAGCAGGGGATCGCGGCCCCGGAGTTCAGCGGACAGCTGCGCGGCGGCGGCGATTTCACGCTTTCGGAACACCGCGGCAACGTCGTGCTGCTGGTCTTCTACGCCACGTGGTGTTCCAAGTGCAATAAAGAGATGAGGCACATCGCGCAGTACGACGAGCTATACGGCGGGCGAGGGCTCGACGTGGCTGCGGTCTGGATCGACCCGCAAAACGGCGACGAGCTCGATCGGCAGGTGCTCAAGAACAAGGCGCGCTATTGGTTTATCGAGGATCCGGAGCAGGCCGTGGCCGAGCTGTACGAGGTCGGTGTGCTGCCCACGATGGTGCTGATCGACCGGATGGGCACGGTGCGCGGCACGTATCTCGGCGGCGGATCGACCCAGCGCGAAGCCCTGGAGAACGAGCTGAACCTGCTGCTGTTCAGCCGCGAGCAGTAGGCGCGGGCAGTTGATTCAACAATCAAACTGATTAATTCCCCTCGAGCCTGAGGGCCTCGGAGCGTTGCAGGTCGGCGGCCTCGGGCAGGCCGATGCGCTCCAGTTCGCCTGCGAGCTCGGTGCGGCGTTGGGGGCTGCGCGGGCTGAGCACGGTTGCCGCGCCCGCGGTCCAAAGCGCGCGATCCGTGCCGGGCAGGAGTTTGAGCGTGGAGATCAGGTTGCGTTGGGCAAGCCCGTACCCCGGGTCGTGCTCCACAGCTCGCAGGTAGTTGGCGATCGCCGCACTATAGCGGCCCTCGCGGCTCTGGAGGTTGGCCAGATTATTGTAGGCCAGGGCGTAGGTCGGGTCCTGGGCCAGCGCACGTTCGAGGAATTGCTCGGCCGTGCGCACGTCGCCTTCCGCCGCCATCTGCAGGGCCGCGCCTGCCAGCGCGTCGGGGTTGAACTCGCGCGGCATGCCTCCCACGCCAAGATTGGATACGAGCAGCCCGCAGGCCAGCAGCGCGCCCGCGCCTGCCAGCAATGCGCTCCGGCGTTGCCGCGTCCAGGCGATCAGCGACTCGACGGCCAGCCCGGCGAGCACCAACTGCACGCCGATGGTCGGAGCGCGATAACGCGAGGTGACAAAGAAGATCACCGCGGCCGCGGCCAGGCACAGCAGGTAGATCGCGCTGAGCCGCGCCGCGCCCTTGCGGCGCAACGCCACCAATAGTCCCAACAGCGCCAGCGGCGAGAGCAGGCCCTGGGGAAAGGCCAGGACGTTGATCCACAGCGCGGCGCTTAAAAAGCGCGAGTATTCGCGCATCGGATAGATCTCGCGGTTGCGCATCCACTCGCGGCCCGAGATCCAACGCCGGCACTTATCGCCGACCACCCGCGGTAGCCACGAGGGATCGGCGCGCAGCTCGCGCAGGGACTTGGCAAAGAAATAGCGGCTGTGATCGGACGGGCGGGTCAGGCCCGCGGCCAGCGGTTCGGCCATGAACTCGCGCCAGCTCTGACTGGGCCGCATCTCGATGCTGGCCGGGTAATCCTGGTTGTTGCCCAAGTAGAAGTTGAGTCCGGGGTTGGTGCTGATCAGCACCAGGTCGCCGGTGACCAGATAGTTGCGCAGCGTGAACGGCAGTATGCAGAGCACTATGGGCAGCACGATCCGCGCCTGGACCGCAATCCGTTGGGCGATGCTCGATTGATCGCGGGTGACGATCCAGGCGTAGGCCATGGCCGCGATCACGAACAACGCCAGGTCGCCGCGGCTGACCAGCCCCAGGCCCAGCAGCAGTCCGGCGATCAGCCAGCGCCGGTGCATCAGGGCCAACAGCGCGGCCAGGCCGAACAACGTGATCAGCGGCGTTGAGAGCAGCTCGGCGTCGAAGTAGACCGTTGTCGGCCACAGCGCCGCGCCCAGCGCGCAGACCAACGCCGTGCGCCTGCCGAGCATCTCGCGGCCCAATGCGTAAACCAGCGCCGCGCCCAACGCGCCGAGCAGCGCCTGGATCAGCCGCACCAGGTACAGGTCGCGGCCCAGCAGTCGATAGATTCCGGCGAGGAAGAACGAGTAGACCGGCGATTGATAGTAGGCGCTTCGTAAAAACACGGGGTCCGCGCCGGGCTCGCCGGCCAATGCCCGCGCCTGCTTGTCGTACTCGAACTCGTCGACCACCGGGTGATCGAAAAACGGGTTGAGGTGAATCTCGTGCAGGTAGATCAGACGCACGCCCAGGGCGACTGCGAAGATGATCAGCCACGGCAGTAGCGGCTTGAGCCGATTCATGAGGATTTCCCGATCAGCATCGGGAACGAATATATCCCACCCTCAGGCGGGGCGGAAGCTGATCGAGGCGAAGCTGACCGAGGCCAGGCCGCCATCGTCGCTCCATTGTCCGTATTGCAACAGCTCGCCGCGCGAGCGCGGCATGCAGGCCAGCGCGGCGTAGATCGGCGCCAACCCGCAGATCCGGCGACTGTCGTGCTCGGCAACCACGCTTTCGAAAAAGCCTTCGGCCGAGCCCTCGAGGGCGGCGTGCAGCAGCAGTTGATCGGCCTCGGAACTGGCCTTTAACACTTTCTCATTGAGCTTGTGCCGGTCGCCGAACTGCTGCCCGATGTGCGCCAGGTCGGCCGATGCGACGAACGCCACGTCGTTGCCGCGCGATGCAGTGGATTGGCGGATCGCCTGCAGCAGCGCGGCCAGCCGCGGGTCGGAGTCCGGCGGCTGTTCCGACTCGACGTGTTCGCCGAACGAGCCCAGCAGCACCGGCAGGATGCGGATTTTGCGTCCCAGCCGATCGCCGATGTAGGCCAGCCAGATCGCGGCCAGCTCGATTGAGTGCTCCTGGCGATGGGCCAGCGGCTCGCCAAAATCGCCGTGCAGCGCTTCGCCCACAGCCTGGTACAGCTCGCGGTCCACCTCCAGCGGGCCGTAGGGCGTGGTAAAGGACTTGTCGGTCAGCGAGTAGGGCTCGGCCAGGCCGTGGTGGTCGGTGCCGAAGACCACGTAAGTCGTCGCATCGCTCCCCTCGGCCAGGGCCTTGTAGGCAAAGGCGTAGCTCGCGCCGCCGCGCTGGTAGTCGATGTGCGGGGCGATGATCCCGTGAACGATATTTTCCGGTGCGGGCCGCGCAACCGAGAAGTCGATGGGGCCCGGCCCGGCCTCGATCGAGGCGTAGCGCTCGAACAGTCGCGTGCAGTGTTCGGGCTGGTCCGGGTAGCTGCCGATGCAGACCGCCTCGCGTAGCGGGCTGTCGAGGTAGACTTGGCTGACCTCGACCATTCGCTTTTGAAAATGTTGGTTATCGAGCAGGAACTGCGAGTCGAGAACATCGATAAATTCGACCAGCGGCTCCGAGGGCACGATCTCTCCCGAGGCTTTGGTGAGCATCGTCTGGATGTCGCGGATCGAGTTGTTGCCGTCGAGCATTTGCAACAGGCCCAGGCTCTCGTAGGGGATTGAGATCGTCTGTTCCGATAGTGCCAGCGGATCGCGCAGCGCCACCACCGGCTGGCCCTGGACCTCGGCGGGCACAAACTCCAACTCGCGCAGCTTGGGACTATCGCTCGGATCGGCCATCGGTTCAGCGCCCCTTGGGCAGCATTGCCTGGATGTAGCTCAGCAACATCTGCGGTTCCATGCTGCTATAGCCCAGCTTTGACGCCAGCTCCGGGCCGCTGAGCTCGTTGCCAAAGGCCCACAGACCGGCCATGAACTCGCCGCTACGCCCATCAAGCCACCAGCGCGCGCCGAATTTTTTTTCAAGAGTTGCGCTGAGCATCGCCTCGAGGAAGAACGCCTGGGCGTAGCTCGAGGCGTAGAGCAGCGGGTCGACGTCGGAGAGGTAGCGCAACGCCTCCTCGGAGGTCAGCTCGAAGCCGTAGGCGCGGCTCATCAGCGTGCGGTATTCCTCCTGGGGGTTGTCCACGCCGCTGAGCAGGCGGATCTCGTAGACCGTCTTGGCGCAGTAGCGGCGCGACATGTACAGCCGCGAGAAGGCCACGTACTCCATGTAGCGCTCGAGATCCTCGGCCGACATCTTGATGTTGTCTTCGATCCAGATCCGGTTTTCGGGCAGCCCCTCGAACAAGTAGGCGTAGCTCTCGGTTACAGCGTTGTCGCCCAGCTGCTGGAACTCCCAGACCGGGGTCTGCGAGTGGGCGAAGTGCTCGGCGTGGCCGAACTCGTGGAACAGCGAACTGAAGTCGTCCTTGCCGCCCACCGGCTTAACATTGACGCGGATGTCATTAGGCACGCGGATCGAGAAGCAGGCCGCTCGCGGCACCTTCTTTTCCAGCTCGCGGTCGTCGATCAAAATGTTGGTCTGCTCGTCGAGCACGATGCCCATGCCGGCCAGGGTCTTCTTTAACAGCGGCAGGGCGCTGCCCTTGGGGAAGTACTGGTCGAAGTCGCTGCCCGAGAGCAGAAAGAGAATGTCCGAGCGGTGAAACTCGGAGCGCTTGATCGGGCTGACCTTGTCCCACAGCTCGAAGTACAGCGGCTCGCTGATTTCGAGCCAGCGCAGGTAGTCGTCCTCGGTCTGTTTCGGGTCGATGCGCGCGTGGCGCAACGCCATGTCCAGGTAGCTGTCAAAGCCCAGCTCGCGCGCCAGGCGTTGGCTGGTCTCCAGGTCGCGGCGCAGGATCGTCTCGTTGAACAGCTTGTAGGCCTGGTACTCGGCCTTGGCGATCTCGAAACGCCGTGCCGGGTCGGGCTCGGCCCCGAGGATGCGGTGCAGTTCGCGATACGGCGTGGCCTCGCCCTCCACGGTGACCATCAGGTTGGCCTCCATGTCCATGTAGATATCGTAGAGCAGCGCGGTCTGGTTCCAGATGTACTCTTCCTGCTGGTACTGCGAGAACCATTGCAGGGCCTTGCGTTGGACCGGGTCGACGGTCAGCTCGATGGCGCGCTTGGTCGCGGCGATACGCTCGGGCTGGAACAGGTAGCCGTACTCGCGGTAGAGCGCGGCCTGGTCCGAGGCCTCGCCCTGGGTGTAGGAGAGCCAGGCCATCTCGCTTTGCTTGATCAGCAGTTCCTCGGCCGCCTTGCGGTCGGCCTGGACTTGATCGAGGGTCGCGTTGTCCTGCTCGCCGGCCCAGAGCATCGCCGGGGCGCAGAGACAGGCGGCCAACAGGGACAGACCGAGCACTATCGATAGCTGCTTGCGAAGCATCATTTATCTCCATTTATTGCGTTCGAGGCGCAGTCAAGTTATCAGCCGCTTTGGGGGCAGTCAATCGGCCGCATCGCACATTTCATCGCACGGTTGACAGTCGCGGCAGCCTCGGGTTGGATCGTCGGCAATGCAGATTCGAAACGCTGTCCCGACCCTGCTTGTGCTGCTGCTGATCGGCCTTGCGGCCTGCCCGGCCGCGGCCCGCTCGATCCTGCCCGAGCCGCGCGATTTCCAGCCGCTGTTTAACGGTGTCGATCTGTGGCGCGTTGAGCTTGAGCAGCCCGATTTTTTAAAAATCTTTATTGTGCGTGTGGACCTGCGGGCGCAGTGGGTCCAGCCGCTGGTTACACCGGACAACGGATCGCGACCGCTGGAACTCGACGCGGCGCGCACCAGCAGTTTCGCCGAGCAATACGACTTGCAGCTGGCGATCAACGGCGACTTCTTTGCGCCGTTCCCCATCGAGTCCGAGGGTGAGCCGTGCGACGTGGCGGGCGCGGCACGCTCGCGCGGCGTGAGCTACTCACCCGACGTCGGGTTTCCGGCCCTGCTGCTGCGCGACGGTCGCGCCGAGCTGTTGCAGCCGCCGATGCCCGAGCAGCCCGCAGGACAACTGATCAGCGGCAGGCCGCTGCTGGTTTGGCAGGGAAAGAGCACCCATCCGCTGGACCTGCTGCGCCAGCCGCGCACGGCCGTGGGCCTGGATCGCGCGGGGCGCACGCTATACCTGGTGGTGGTCGACGGCAGGCAGCCGGGCTATTCGGTGGGACTGCGCCTGACTCAAATGGCGAGGCTGATGCTCGAGCTGGGCTGCTACAGCGCGCTGAACCTCGACGGCGGCGGCTCGAGCACGCTGGTAATCTGCTCGGCCGCGGGCACTGGCTGCCGCGCGCTCAACTCGCCCTCGGGCCATCGCGGCGAGGGCGGCGAGCGGATCGTGGGTAATCATCTGGGATTTTTCGCCGCGCCCGTGGGCGGGCCCAAGGCGCTCAAGGACCGGACTATTCGTTAGTTTTTGTCGTCCGTGCGCGGCAACCGAACCTTGCTGCCGAAGTAGTAGAACGAGATGCGCAGTAGGGCGTAGGCCGTGACCGGCCGGATGAAACGCGCCACTGTGGTCAGCGGGCCAAACCGCAAAAAGAAGCGCAACCAGGCGCGGCGGAACAGCGTGCGCAAACGCGGCAGGGGCACATCGCTGAGTTGCACCGGTGCGAAGTGGTAGCTGCGGCTGATCACGTTGCGCTTGGTCTGCTCGTCCAGCCCCTCGAACAGCTCGCATCCTGGATATGGAATGCAGTAGCTGAAGTTCGCCAGGTCTAAAGGGGCGTCCAGGGCCCAGCGCACCGTGCGCTCGATGGTTTGCTCGTTGTCGCCGGGCAGGCCGAGGATGAAGTAGCCGAAGGTCAGGATCCCCGCCTCGCGCGTGAGCTCGACGGCGCGTCGCGCGGCATCGAGATCAAGCGGCTTCTTGTTGCGCCGCAGCACCGCCGGGTCGCCGGACTCGATGCCGAAGCCCAGCATGTAGCAGCCCGAGCGGCGCATCAGCGCCAGCAGCTCGGCGTCGATGGCGTCGGCGCGCACGCCGTTGGGCGTCTTCCAGTGCAGTTGCATCTTGCGCTCGATCAGGCCCTCGCAGAATGCCTGCGCGTGGTCGCGGCTGCCGATGAAGTTGTCGTCGAGAATGTGCAGCTCGTCCACGCCGTGTTTGTCGATCAGCATCTGCAGCTCGTCGAGCACGTCGGGCATCGGTCGCGGCCGCCAGCGTTTGCCGGTGACCACCGAGGCCGCGCAGTAGGTGCAGTTGTAGGGGCAGCCGCGTCCGGTGATTAAGGTGGTCACCACTTTGCCGCGGCGGATCGCCTGCCAGGGGATCGCCGAGTAGCGCTTGGGCGGAATCAGATCCCAGCGCGGCCAGGGCAGCTTGGCCAGGTCGGGCGCGGCGCGCGGCGCGGTGCGGCGCGGCTCGCCCTGGGCACTGCGATAGACGATGCCGTCCACCTGCTCCAAGTCGCCGCCATCGGCCAGGGCCTGCGCGAGCTCGACCACCGTCTCCTCGGACTCGCCGAGCACCGCGGCGAACGCTCCGGTCTGCTCCAGCGCGCGCTCTGCAAATAGCGTGGGCCAGGAGCCGCCGAGCACGATCGGCGCGTCGGGCCGCAGCTCGCGGATCATTTGCGCGGCGCTGTGCGCGCCGGACTGGTTCTGAACGTTGTTGTTCAGCCCGACCCACTCCAGCGCCGGGTCGGCCAAAGTCGCGGCCAGGACGCGCTGGTCCTCGGAGAAGTTTAAATCGAGCAGCCGCACCTCGCGACCAACGGCGCTTAGCGCACCGGCGATGTAACCCAGACCCAACGGCGGCGTGCGCGTCAGGCTGAACATCCGTGGCACCACCAGTAGAATCATCGCCCGCTCATCAGCCGCTTGGAGCGCAGCGCCAGGCTGGCCCAGGCTAGGAAGTTACGCAGCATCTCGCGCATCCGTCCGGCGTGCAGCACGTGCCAGGCGATCTGCGCCAGTTTGCGCGGCCGCAAATAGAACTTGCGCATGCAGCGCGCGCGCTCGGTTACCAGATCGTCGGCGCTGAGATCGGGCAGGCTGAACACCGGGCTGAAGTGCCACGAGTAGCGCTTCCAATCTTGGTGCAGCAGGTAGCCCTGGGACACCATGCGGTCGAAAACCCGCGCGCCGGGGAAGGGCAGCAGCACGATGAAGCTGGCGTAGGCCGGGTTGGTCTGCAGCGCCAGATCGAGGGTCGAGCGGATCGTGCGCCGCGTCTCGCCGGGGAAGCCTAAAATGTATGTGGCCCAGAGGTTGATCCCGGCCTTGCGCGCGTCGGCGAACACCTCGCGCACTTGGCTGGATTTGTACGGTCGGCCCATCGACTTGAGGATCTCGTCGTCGCCGGACTCGACCCCGACTTGGATCTCGACGCAGCCCGCGCGGCGCATCGCCTCGAGCATCTGCGGTTTGAGCGCGGTCAGGTGGCTGTGGCAGATCCAGCGCAGACGCTTGCCGTAGCGCTCGAGGTGTTCGCAGATCTCCAGCGCGCGTTGCGCGTCGGCGGTGAAGTGGTCGTCGTCGAAAAACACCAGGCTTGCGCCGTGTTCCTGCACCACGTGGTCGATCTCGGCCTTGACGTAATCGAGGCTAAAGGTGCGCAGCTTGCCCCACAGCGTGTGCGAGCCGCAGAACGCGCAGTTGAACGGACAGCCGCGGCTGGTGAACTGGGTGGTGAAAATCCCGCGCGGCACGCGGTAGGGGTAGGAGTGGAAGTAGCGCTGTTGGGGCAGCAGGTCGCGGGCCGGGAACGGGATCGAGTCCATCGGCTCGATAAAGCCACCGGGTTCGCAGATCGTCTCGCCCTCGCGCAACAGGGCCGCGCCCGGAGTGCCCTCCAGCGCCTCGCCCGCCAGATGCCGCCGCGCCAGTTCGACGATCGTTTGCTCGCCCTCGCCGACCACCGCCGCGTCAAAGCTTTGCAGCAGGTCGCCGGGGCGCACGGTGGAGTGCGGTCCGCCGGCCACGAGCAGCGCATCGGGCAGCAGCGGCCGCAGCCCCTGGGCGATGCGTAGCGCGGTGTCGACCGTCGGCGTAACCGTCGAAACGCCGACCAGGTCCGGCCGCAGTCCGGCCACGATTCGCAGCAGCTCGTCCGGCTCGTGGCGATGGACGATCTCGTCCATCAGCGTCACCTCGACGCCGGGCAGATCGCGCCGTAGCGCCGCGGCGAGGTAGGCGATCCCCAGCGGCGGCCGGGCGTAACTTATCCAGCGCCCCGAGCCGGTGGGGAAGTAGTCGAACGGCGGGTTGATCAGTACTGCGCGCACGATCGCCTATTGTCGCCGCTCGGGCGCAGTGCAGTCCAGCGCGCTCATCACCTCGACTAGATGATCGACAGTTGCTTGCCGACCTTGGCAAAGGTCTCGAGCGCCTGTTCCAGATCTTCGCGCGAGTGCATCGAGGTCATGATCGTGCGCACACGGCCGGTGCCGCGCGGTACTGTGGGGAAGATGATCCCCTGGGCGAATACTCCCTGAGCGTACAGCTCGTCGGAGAAGGTGTTGGCCAGCGACTCGTCGCCGACGATCACCGGCGTGATCGGCGTCTCGGGATTGCCGCAGTCAAAGCCCAGGGTGCGCAGCTCGCCGCGGAAGAACTCGACGTTGCTCCACAGCCGCTGCTGGTGCTGCGGCTCGGTCTCCATTACTTCGATCGCCGCGATGGTCGCCGCGGGGACCGCGGGCGGCGTGGCCGTAGAGAACAGCATCGGCCGCGAGCGCATAATCAAATAGTCGATCAGGTCGCGCGAGCCCACGATATAGCCGCCCATCACGCCGATCGCCTTGGACAGCGTGCCCATCACCATGTCGATTTTGCCGTGCAGGCCGAAGTGATCCACCGATCCGCGGCCGGCCTCGCCCAACACGCCCGAGGCGTGGGCGTCGTCCACAAAGGTGATCAGCCCGTACTCCGCGGCGATTTCCGCGATGGCGGGCAGCGGCGCGATGTCGCCGTCCATCGAGAATACAGAGTCGGTGACCAGCAGCTTTTTACAGTCGCGGTCGTGGTGGCGCTGACACAGCTCGCGTAGCGAGTCGACGTTGGAGTGCTCGTAGACCTCGATCTTGGCCCGCGACAGACGGCAGCCGTCGATGATCGAGGCGTGGCTGAGCTGATCGGAGTAGATCAGATCGTCGCGGCCGACCAGCGCGACGATGGTGCCCTGGTTGGCGCAGAACCCGGACTGGAAGACCAGCGCGGCCTCGACGTTCTTCCACTGCGCGATCTTTTTTTCCAGCCGGTCGTGCAGCTCCAGGGTGCCGATGATCGTGCGTACCGCGCCCGCGCCCGCGCCGATTTCGCGCACGGCCTTAAGCGCAGCCTCGATCACCTTGGGATGCTTGGTCAGGCCCAGGTAGTTGTTGCTCGAGAGGTTGATCACCTCGCGGCCGTCGATCACCGTGCGCGCGCCCTGCATGCCCGAGACGATCTTCAGCGGACGAAACAGGTTCTTGGCTCGCGCCTCGTTCAGCTCATTGGTGACGAAGTCCAGCGGCTTACTCATCGCGTTCTCCTCCGAATCAGGTAGACGGCGAATAGGTTGTCACTTTTCCGTGCTCGGTTCCAGGGCATCGAGATCGATCTCGAACGCGCCCAGGGCCGAGGCGAATGTCAGGCTGCGGCCATCCGGCGCCAGCGCGGGCCAGCGCGGACGCGGGCCGGTCTGGATCCGCGAGCGTACCCTCAGGGTCGCGCTGTCGACAATCAGCAGCTCGCCGTGGAGGAAGTCGGCCACGGCCAGCTCGCCGCCGGGCAGCAGCGCCAACTGGCGGATGCCGCGGTCGAGTATTGCGCGGCGCTTGACCTCGAGGGTCTGCGGGTCAAACACCACCAGCTCGCCGGTGCTCATCGAGGCCACGTACAGCGCGGGCTCACGCGGGTCCAGGGCCAGGTTGAAGTAGGTGAAGCCCTTGATCCGCGTCTGCCGTCCGGGGGTCAGGTCGGCAAGGTCCAGCTGGGTCAGCACGCCGGTGTTGCTCATCTGCCAGGCCTTGCCGCGCGCCTGGTCGAGCACCAGCGCCGCGTTCCAGCCCACGCTCACCGCGCCGCGCACCGCGAGGGTCAGCGGGTCGATCGAGTAGACCTCGGATGTCGCGTCGTGCAGCAGCAGCAGGGTCGCGCCGTCCTCGCTGATGCGCCACAGCCCGGGCAGCTTGGCCGGGGAGGGCACGTCCACACGCTCGGTGCGCAGGTCGTGCAGGTCAAAGCTGCGCAGGCGGTTCGCTCCGTAGTCCGCGGCGATCAGCAACCCGGCCTCAATGTCCCAGACCGCGTTGTCCGACACGTCGCCCTCGAACTCCAGCCGCCATGAGCGCGCGGCGTCGTTGCGATCACGGACCACGATCCCCGGACGTTCGCCGCGCACGCCGATCAAGGCGTGTTGCAGGTCCGGGGCGATCAAGGCGAAGCGCGGCTCGCTGCCGCGGCCGATCAGTTCATAGAGCGGGGAATCGCGGTCCGCGGCCAGATACAGCGGCCGCACGCCGGGTTGGGCCAGCACCTCGTCGGTGCGCCAGGTAGGCACGCTGGAGAGAAACGACATCAGCATCAGTGCGCTGAGCGCGCCGTAGACCGCAAAGGCGATGGAGCGCCGCGGCAGCGCGGAGAACGCGTGGACCAGGCCCAGGGCCAAGCCCGCAGAGCCCAGGACCGCGATGACGATCAAGTGCTCGAGGCGCATGGGCGCGGCCAGCCACAGCGCCAGACCCAACACGCACAGGCCGACCAGCAGTCCGGGGATCCGGCGGCGTGCGCAGATCAGTGCGGCCAGCGCCAGCAGGGCGGGCAACGCCACGCACCAGAGGTGGATCATCCGCAGGAAGAACGAGGGGAGCACCAACCCCACAACTACTCCCAGGTAATAGATCGCCAGCCAGACTTTGAAGAGTCGTGGCACGCGGCGGCTCAGCCGTGGAGCAATCCAGGCCGCGATGCACAGCACGACCAGCGCCAGGGCCAGCAGCGGTTTGTAGACCAGCCAGAACGCCAAATAGCAAAGCGGCGCGTGCAGCAATAGCAGCGCGGCGCCCACGCCTGTGGATCGCAGCGCGTTGCGGGGTTCAGGGCCCGACGATGATGCTGAGGATCTGTCCAATCTTGATCTGCTCGCCGGGTTTGAGGTTGTTCCACAACATGATCTCGCCCACGGTGACATCGAAGTAACTCGCCAGCGAGTACAGCGTGTCGCCGGTCTGGACCTCAACGCGCACCAGCTTGGAGTCGCCCTCCGACGCAGGCTGCGGCGCCTGGTGCGCCTGATAACCCGGCGGTACGCGGACCTTGATCGTCTGCCCGGCGTAGAGCGGATCGTGGGGGCGCATGTCGTTGGCCTCGCACAGCGCCTCGACCGAAGTGTTGTAGATCCGCGCGATGGCCGTGAATGTCTGGCCGGGCTCGATGCGGTGCTCGATTACGTTGTTCGACTGCCGCAGATTGAACGCCCGCGCCGCGCCGTCGCCGGGTCGGATGCTGGTCTGCGGCGAAGAGCCGCTACGCACCACGATCAAGGTCTGCCCCGGGCTCAGCGGGGTCTCGGGCGTGATGCGATTGGCCGAGCACAGCTCGGAGATCGAGACGTTGTAACGCTTGGTGATCGAGAACAGCGTGTCGCCTTTGCGCACCACGTGGGTCACGATGTGCGCCGGGCCGCCGTGCCCCAGCCGGTCGCTGAACTTCTCGCGCCGCGCCGCGTCGTAGGGGATCGGCACGATCAGCAAGTCGCCGGGCTGAACTTCGTCGCCTGGCCGCAGACCGTTGACCGAGCTTAAGGCCTCGATGTGTGTCTGGTAGTGGCCGGCGATCGATTGCAGAGTTTCGTCCTGCCGCACGCGCAGCATGCGGTAGGTTAGTTTCTTACGGTCGGGCACCGCGCGGAAGCGCAAGTAGAAATTGTCGGCCGTGCCTGCGGGCACGCGCATGGAGTAGCCCGGATAGTTCGGCGGGGTGAACGGCGTGAGCAGTGCCGGGTTGAGCGCCAGCAGGGTGTCGGCGTCGGTCCCGGCGCAGGCCGCGAGAAACTTGAGCGAGAACGAGTCGGGCACGCTCACCGTCTCGAACACCAACGGCCCCTGCCAGGGCACATCGACGAAGCCGTAGCCCGCCGGGTCGTGCATGATCACCGCCGCGGCGAGGATCTTGGGCACGTAGTCGCGGGTCTGGGCCGAGATGTAGTTGGTGCGCGCCAGGGTCCAGAAGTCGACGCAGCCCGAGGCGGACAGCCCGCGACGCACTGTGCCCTCGCCGCCGTTGTAGGCGGCCATCGCCAGGTGCCAGTCGCCGAACTGTTCATAGAGGTAGCGCATGTAGTTGCCCGCAGCCTCGGTCGAGCGTCGCGGATCTATCCGCTCGTCGATCCAGAGGTCAACGCGCAGGCCGTTGATCTCGGCCGTGGTTTCCAGGAACTGCCAGAGGCCCACGGCCTGGCTGCGTGAGACCGCCAGCGGGTCGTAGCCGCTCTCGACGTAGACCACGGCCGCCAGGTCGCGCGGCATGCCCTGGGTGTCCAGGTTCTGCCAGATCAGCGGCAGGTAGGTTGCCGAGCGCGCCAGCCACAGCTCGAACTGCTTGGAGCCCGGGCCGATGAAGTAGTCGATCCAACGTTTGACCTGATCGTTTATCGGCACCGGAATGTCGTATTCCTCGGCGATCTGCGGCGGCTTTCCGGGCAGCGAGAGTACGCGAGCCGGGCCCTCGCCGGGCGTGGGCGTCGGCAATCCGTCAAGCAGTTCCGGCGGCAGGCCGGGCAGCGGCTCATCGTCCGCCGGTGGCGGTCCGAGCTGCTCGTATTCCGGCGTCACGTGCTTGTGGCATCCGGCTAGGCACAGCACCGCGAGCAGCAGGCAGATCAGCGTGATTTTACGGATTAACATCTTTGCCAGACTAGAGCCGGTGGAAAACGACGTCAATACAAACGGTGTTCGGCTCAAGGACGATTAAATTTGGAGGGCAATAAGTCAGGCGCTATACTCGATCGCCCAACCCCGGCGCCCGGGGTGGGAACCATAGCATTGGGAACAGAGCGACAACGATTGAGATGATCGGCCTGGACTGCGCCCCGCTCGCGGGTGTGAGCGACGGACCGTTCCGACTGATCGCCAAGCTCATCGGCGGGCCGGACCAGGTGTTCAGCGAGATGGTCAGCGCCGTGGGGTTGGTCAGGAACGACCGACGTTCGCGACGGATGTTCTTTCGCGACGATCGCGAGCGGCCGTTGGTGGTTCAGCTGTTTGGGGCCGATCCCTTGATCGTGGCGCAGGCTGCACGGATTGTCGTCGAGCAAGGCGCGGACGCCATCGACCTCAACTTGGCCTGCCCGGTGCGCAAAGTCGTTAAAACCGGGGCCGGGCTGGCGTTGATGCTCGACGAACAGCGAGCGGCGAAGCTCTTTGAGATGACAAGGCAGGCAGCGCAGGGGCTGCCGCTGAGCGTCAAGTTGCGCGCGGGCTGGCGGCGTAGCGAGCCGCGGGCCGTGCTCATCGGTCGCTTGGCCGAGCAGGCCGGGCTGAATCGCGTGATCCTGCATCCGCGCTTTCACGGCGGCTACGATCAACCCGCGGACTGGCGGCTGATCGCCCAGCTGGTGAGCGAGCTGTCGATCCCGGTGACCGGCAACGGCGATCTGCGCAGCGGGGCCGACGCCCTGCGGATGGTCGAACAGACCGGGTGCGATCGGGTGATGATCGGCCGTGCGGCGTTGGGCGATCCGTGGATCTTCCGCCGCGTACGAGCGGCACTCGACGGCCGGCCCGAGCCTGCGCCGCCCACGGTCGCACAGCGCGGAGCAGTGCTGCTGCGGCACATGGATCTAGCCCTGGAAGTCGGCGGGCCCGAGGCGCTGCGCAGCTTTCGCAAGCACCTGGGTTGGTACGCACGCGGGATCCAGGGCGTGGCCGAGTTCAGGCGCAGGGCGATGCGCTTGTCCAGCGTCGACGAGGTACGGCGCTTGGTGTATGAGTTCTTTCCCGGGTCTTCGGATTCGGCGTTCGATAGAGGACCGAGATGAGCAGTGTAAAGCAGACAACTCCGATTCAGCAGGCGCAATCGTTGGAGCAGCTCGTGGAGCCGCGGCTGCGCAAGTTCGTCAATCAGGCGGCCCAATGCGAGGGCAACGGCCTGTACGGCACGGTGATCCAGTGCGTGGAGCGGCCGCTGATCAGAGCGGCGCTCGATCAGTGCCTGGGCAACCAAGTAGCGGCGGCCAAGCTGTTGGGCATCCACCGCAACACCCTGCGACGCAAGATCAAGGATCTGGATCTCGAAGCCTGATGCTGCGTCGCGGTCTGTACGTGATAGTCGATTTGGATCATCTGCCGCAAGATCTGCCGCAGGGCGCGTTGTGGCTGGCGGCCGAGGCGTTGGCCGGCGGCGCCGTGGCTCTGCAGCTGCGCGCCAAGGGACGAGCGCGCGAAGAGCTGACGCAGTTGGCCCGCGAGATGGCGCAGCTTTGCGCACCGCGCGGCGTGCCGCTTTTCATCAACGACGATCCGCAGGCTGCCGCCGACTCCGGCGCCCAGGCCGTGCACCTGGGGCAGGAGGATCTCGATGATTGGCCCATCCAGCGCGTGCGGCGAATGCTCGGCGCGGGCGCGCTGGTCGGCATCAGCTCCCACGATTTGCAACAGGCGCGCGCGGCCCAAGCCGCGGGCGCGGACTACGTGGCCTTCGGACCGGTGTATTCGGCGCGCACCAAGGGCTCCGACGACGCACCGCGCGGCGTGGAAATGCTGGCCGAGGTCTGCTCCGCGATTATCAAGCCGGTAGTGGCCATCGGCGGGATCGACGCTTCCAACGTCGCTGACATTGCCGCGACCGGCGCGCAGATGGCCGCGGTGATCACCGCGGTGTCAAAGGCCAATGAGCCGCGCGCCGCCACGATCGAGCTCGCCCGAGCGTTCAAGGTGGGTGGGTAATATTGTTGGTTCAACAATATTGTTAGGCGCTGGCTAAGGCACCTTCACGGTGCTTGCGTCGCGGGCGGCAGCTCGCAGATCGCGCTGATCGCATAGCCGCCGGACGCGCCGAGCTCGGGGAATTCGACCAGCCGTTGCGTTCCGGCCTGTTGCAGCATCACAAACCCAAAACCATCGGATACGCCCGAGCCGCACAGCGCCAGCCCGCCGCCCGACAGCCGCTGGATGCGCTCGAATCTGTGCAGCCGGTTCGGGTGCAGCGCGCTGAGTTCGATTACGTCGTCGCCGCGCCATAACAGCAGCAGCCCCTCGCCCGGAAATAAACTCGCGGCGAGCAGGCAGCGCCCTGCATCATCGCAGTCCAAGTCGTTGATCGACCAGCTCTGGGCGTAACGCGGCAGGTCGATACGCGTCAATGCATGGCCATTCCAACGCATCAGTAAACCCTGGGTCCGCTCGTGATCCACGCCGACCAAATATCCGCTGCCGTCCTCCGCCAAGTCCGCGGCGTAGAGCGACCACGAACTCGCGACTCCCACCGGATTGATCGCACTCCAACTTCCCTGGTCGAGGCTGTACAGCAGGCCGCGTGAGCCGGGGCCGGGACCGACCACGTACTCGCCCACGGCCAGTGCGCGCTCCTGTCCGTAGCATTCCACGCGGTGCAGCAACGTCGGAAGCTCAAGCGCGGGTTGCGGCTCGCAGGTCAGGACGCCGGTCTTGATTTCGGCCGTGACCGGGTTGCGCTCGGCGCTCCAGCCCACACAGCGCAGCACGCCGTCGGGCCCCTGATCGCAGTCGCTGAGAAACGCATCTGAACACTGCGCGGTCTTGATCCGCTCGATCCGGCCCGCGTCGTACCACCACGCCAGGGGCTGCGCCGCCTGCTCGTCAAAACCAAGTACCAGCGTCCGCTCGCCGATGCGCCGAGCGTTGTACAGAGCCCACGACGGTGACTGGTATTGCAGCGGATGTTCGACCCACGTGCCCTGCTCGCCGATCAGCAGCACACCGCGGCCGCTGTGCACCAGAGCGCGGTCCACATCCACGATCGGACCGGCGCTCCAACCCACGGCCAGCAACGTCGATTGCTCACCGGGTTTGGCCTGCTCCGGGGTCGGCAAACGTTTGGGGCAACCGGCCGCGGCCAGGATCAGGGCCGCGCACAACGTCAGAATTGCGATGTTTCTCGCCATAGTTAGAGCACAATAGCACACTGCTTGGCATCGTGATAAACTCAGTAATCGACCCTAAATACGAGGTTGTTTTGAGCGAGCCGGACAAGCCCCAAGCCGAGGAAAAGCCCAAACGCAGAGGCATTCGCAAGCTGCTGCAGCGGTTGATCACGGTCGTAGCCGTACTGCTGGTGATCGCGGTAATCGCGGTGGGAGCATACCGCGCGCTGCAGCGCGTGTTCGGCTGGGGAGTCGAAGAGACGCTCGAGGTGCCGCAGGTCCAGCCGCAGCCCGAATGGAATCCGCTGCAGCTCGTACCGCTGGACACGACCATCGCCGACGTGGCCGAAAAGGTGCTGCCCTCGGTGGTGACGGTGACGACCACCAAGCTTGGGGGCGAGCCGCAGACCCCATTGTGGTTCCTGCCCGCGCCGGCTCCGCGCAACCGCGAGGGCTTGGGCTCGGGGGTCGTGGTGCGCGACGACGGCTACATCGTCACCAATTACCACGTGGTCAGCCGCGCCGATGACATCCGCGTAACGCTGCATACCGGCCAGGAGTTGTCGGCCCAGGTGGTGGGCAGCGAGCCCTCGGTCGACCTGACGTTGCTCAAGGTCGACCGCCGCGGGCTGACGCCGGTGACCTTCGGCGACTCCGATAGTTTGCGCATCGGCGCGTTGGTGCTTGCGGTGGGCAACCCGCTGGGCGTGGGACAGACTGTGACCATGGGGATCATCAGCGCCAAGAACCGGCGGCTGGGATTGTCGGCCTACGAGAACTTTTTACAGACCGACGCGGCGATCAACCCGGGCAACTCCGGCGGCGCGCTGGTCGACCTCGAGGGCAATCTGGTCGGCGTGAGCAGCGCGATCTCCAGCTCCGACGGCGGATATCAGGGCATCGGCTTCGCAATTCCGAGCAACCTGGTCGACGAGACCGTGCGCGCGTTGATCTCGGGCGAGCGTCCGCGCCGCGGCTGGATCGGCGTGACCATGCAGAACCTCTCGCCCCAGCTCGCGCGCTACTTCGGCCTGGACCAACCCTCGGGCGTGCTGACGATCGATGTCGCACCCGGGCATCCGGCCCAGGCAGCGGGGATCAAGCCGCGTGACATTATTATCGCGGTGGACGGCGAGCCGATCGTCGACATGGAGCAACTACGCAACGTGATCGGACTGGCCAAGCCCGGCGCACAGATGAACTTCAAGGTCTGGCGCGACGGCGCCCCCCTCGAGCTCAGCGTGACCCTCAGCGCACGCCCGGATACTCCCTAGCCCGCATTATTTATAAGACGTTTGTTGCGGTGCCTTAGCGTAGGTCGGCCTCGTCCTCTTCGGGGGCCACGGGGATCAGCGGTCCGGCGTTGGGCAGCACCGTGACCTCGGCGTCGTGGCCGCAGCGAGCCAAGGCCAGGTCCAGCGCCCGCTCCATCGAGTCGCACGGATCGCAGAACAGGTTGCGCAACAATCGATGGTCACGCATTTCGCTTACCAGCATGATTTTGACGTTGTCGGGCATGTACTTGATTAGGCCGATGCGGAAGATCGCCTCGCATTTCTGTGCGCTGTCGCCCAGCCCCTCGGGGCAGGGACCGGCGATGATCAGGCAGCCGCCGGGCTGCACGCACTTGGCGGCCGGGGCCACGGTTTTGGTCATCTGATAGAGGCTCATCCCCGCGGGCATGCCCTGTCCGGCAATGACGATCGGCGTGCGGCGCTCGACTTTGACCTGTCCGACGCGGCGCAACCAGGGGACCAGTTGCCGATGGGCCTGGACCACATCGCCGCTGGCCGCGGCCAGGGTGCGGCCAGCGGCGTCCTGGCAGACGTTGAGGATGAACAGCTTGCCGCGATAGAGCCGCGCGGCGTCCTCCATATCTTGGCGCGCCACGTTGCCCTCGATCATGCCGAGCATCGCGCGCGGATGGGTCTTCATCGCGTGGTTGGCGCCGATGGTCAGCCGCGAGCTGATGCCGGGCAGCACGCTCTTGGCCCCGCCGCCGAACCCGGCGAAGTAGTGCGGCTTGACCTGACCCAGACAGACCAGCAGGTCCGACTCGCGGGCCGCGCGGTTGATCTGAACCGGCGTGCGCAGCGACGCGCCGAGCACCACGCCCAGGCGCGCGGGTAAACTGAAAACACGGCGAAAGCGCAGGGCCTCTTCGTCGCGCTCGCGCAGTTCGCGGATCAGGGCGGCAATACCGGCCAGTGGGTCGGCGAGTTGCACCCGGGCAATGCTCCGCAAATAGCGCAAATACGCGGTCCAGTCCGGCTTCTCCGGGGTCAGGCCGATCAGGCTCAGCTTGTCGCGGTCCTGGCAGTCGTGCCATTGAAAGCTGTAGCGCTCCAGCAGCTCGGGCGGTACGCCGATGCGCTTCTCGACCGTGGGCTGGTGCATGCCGCAGGCGATGATCAGTCCGATGTTGCGGTCCGGCACTCCCGCGGCGTGCAGCTCGTCGAGCACCGCGTCGAGCATCTGGGCCTTGCAGAATTTACGCGCCGGGTCCGAGAGCAGGATCGACACGCGGTCGCTTGGCGCGGCCAGCTCGCGCAGTCGCGGCGTTCCTATCGGATTGTGCAGCGCGTCGGCCAGCAGGTTTTGCGATGGCGGCGGTTTTTTCAGCCGCCTGGGACGCAGCACCTGGGCCACGTTCAGCGGTGGCAGGGTCAGGCGATCGGCGCCGTATTGGATGCTTGTCTTTCGAGTTGTCATCGGAGTCGTAGTATACATCAGGCGTTAATCCCGGAAACGCCGGGTGGAGATCAGCGGGCGGCTGATGCCGATCATCCGCCGCTCGGGTCGTGTAGAATAATCTTGGTTGGCGTTTGTGCCGCTTGAAGCACCGCGCTCGCGGCGGGTATAACGTTCTGATCGAACAACGCACGGAGAGAACCAGTGATAAAGGACAAATCCAAGAAGCTCGGCGAGCTGTTGTTGGAGCGGGGGCTGATCGACAGCAAGCAGTTGGAAAAGGCTCTGGATCTGCAAAAAATCTCCACGGCCAGGCTGGGCAGCCTGCTGACCAAGATCAAGGCGATCTCCGAGGTGGAACTGCTGAGCTTTCTCTCGCTGTACTTCGATTGTCCGTATTTCGACCTGCGCGGGTTCCATGCACAGCCCGATGTGTTGGCAACGATCCCGTCCGAAGTGGCGCGTAAATACCGCATTCTGCCGATCGCCATCGAGGAGCCCAAGGAGGGCGCGGCCGAGTTGGTCGTGGGCACCAACGACCCGACCAACCTCGACGCGATGTATCAGGCCAGCCGCGCGTCGGGCTACAACGTTAATCTCCGCGTGGTCTCGGATCACGAAATGGCCGCGGCCCTGCTGCGGCACTACAGCCCCGACGCCCGCCCCGAGATCATGGCTCTGGCCCAGCAGATCCAGGGTTTGGAGGCCGAGGTGATGGCCGAGCTGCTTGGTCTGCTCGCCGAGAAGGGGATCGTCGACATCGACCTGTTGTTCAAGCGGCTGCGGGCCGATAGCGACCAGCGCTACGTACCGGAAGCGGGAAAGGATCAGTCATGAGTTTTACGGTCAACCGTAGGGAGTTCATCGCCGGATCTGCCGCGGGGCTGGCCGCGCTGTCGATGCGCCTGGACGAGGCGCAGGCTGCGGGCGGCGCGGCGCTGGCATCGCCGCTGGAGACGCGCGACTACGAGCGTTTGATCACCGAAGCGCTCTCGCGCGGGGCGCAGTTCGCCGAGGTCTTTTACGAGCGCTACGCGATGACCAAGATCGTGCTCGACGAGCAGCGCATTCGCA
Organism: Candidatus Alcyoniella australis; assembly: GCA_030765605.1. Lineage (NCBI taxonomy): Bacteria > Candidatus Lernaellota > Candidatus Lernaellaia > Candidatus Lernaellales > Candidatus Alcyoniellaceae > Candidatus Alcyoniella > Candidatus Alcyoniella australis. Next base: position 1,852 of record JAVCCG010000069.1, on the reverse strand, counting down.
GCGCCACCTATTCCATCTCCCAGGGCGTGGGCGTGCGGGTGATCGTCGACGGCCGAGTCGGCTACGCCCACTCCGATGACCTCTCGCCCGAACGGCTGCTCGAGACTGCCCGCACCGCAGGCTTCATTGCCAGCGGCAGCGCCCGGACCGCAGCCAAACTGACGCGAGTTGCGCCGCCGAGCATCATTCGCGTGAGCCTGCTGCCCGGGGACGTGGCCGTGGCCGACAAGGCCGCGCTGCTGATTGCCGGGGACGAGGCCGCGCGCGGGCTGGACAAGCGGGTGATCCAGGTCCAAGGCAGCTTCCTCGACGGAGCCAAGAGCTTCACCGTGGCCAACTCCGACGGCCGTCTGGTCTCGGACGAGCTGGTGATGAACCGACTGAGCCTTTACGCCGTGGCCGAGCAAGATGGCGAACGTCATTCCGGATTCTACGGCGGCGGCGGTCGCGTGGGCTTCGATTGCTACGCGACCTTTACGCCCCAGGCCGCGGGCCGCGAGGCCTCGCGCGTGGCCATCGCCCAGCTCGGAGCGCGCGAGGCGCCGATGGGCGAGCAGACCGTGGTGCTCTCCAACGGCTGGTCCGGCGTGCTGTTGCACGAGGCCGTGGGCCACGGGCTCGAGGCCGACTTCAACCGCAAGGGGACCAGCCTCTACACGGGCAAGGTCGGGCAGCAGGTCGCCTCGGAGCTGGTGACCGTGATCGACGACGCCACGCTGCCGGGCCGTCGCGGATCGTACAACGTGGACGACGAGGGTGAGCCCGGACAGCGCAAGGTGCTGATCGATAAGGGCGTGCTCACCGGCTACATGTCCGATCGGCTCAACGCCGACCTGATGGGCATTCCGCGCACGGGCAACGGACGCCGCGAGAGCTTCCGCCACATCCCGCTGCCGCGGATGAGCAACACCTTCATGAGCGCGGGCACCGACGCGCCCGAGGACGTAATCCGCTCGGTGAGCAAGGGCTTCTACGCGCGGACTTTCGGCGGCGGCCAGGTCGACATCACCAACGGCAACTTCGTGTTCGAAGTGCGCGAGGGCTACCTGATCGAGGACGGCAAAATTACCGCTCCGGTCAAGGGCGCGACGCTGATCGGCGTGGGTCCCGAGGTGCTGGGGCGCGTGAGCATGGTCGGCTCCGACGCCGAGCTCGATCCGGGCATCGGCACTTGCGGCAAGGACGGTCAGGGAGTGCCCGTGGGGGTCGGCCTGGCTACGCTGAAGATCGACGGCATGACCGTCGGCGGCACCGGCCGATAGGGGAGTGGAAGACTCAATGGATATACAGCAGCTCAAGCAGTTTGCCCAGAAAGTGGTCGATCGGGCGCGCGCGGCAGGCGCGGATCAGGCCGAGGCCTGGACCCAAAACGGCCGCGACTTCTCGGTGCGCGTGCGCGACGGTGCGATCGAGGACATCACCCAGGCCACGAGCAAGGGTGTGGGTCTGCGAGTCTACGCGGGTAAGCGTCTGGGTTTCGCCAGCTCGACCGATTTTAGCGACGAGGCCGTGGAGGCGATGGTCGGCCAAGCCGTGGCCATGGCGCGCGAGGTCAGCGACGACGACAATCACGGGCTGCCCTCGGCCGCGGACCTTGCGTTGCGCAACGCGTCGATCGATCTGTACGACGAGCAGACAGCCGCCCTGACCCCCGAGTGGAAGATCGAGACCGCGCTGGAGATGGAGCGCATCGTACGCGCCTTTGACCCGCGGATCAGCAACATCGACGAGGTCGGTGCGGGCGACTACGTCGGGGCCGTGGCGTTCGCCAACAGCTTGGGAGTCAGCGACGGATACCGCGGCACCAGCGTCTGGCTTTCCTGCGCGCCGCTGGCCAAATCCGGCGACGAGC
>JAVCCG010000068.1 GCA_030765605.1 Candidatus Alcyoniella australis | reverse complement strand
CTGGTTGCAGGTTTTTTTACAACAGCGTTGTAAGAAGTTCCTCGGAGGTTATCCAAAGAGGGCCGGAAGTTCATGCCTGACCCAGGCCCTTCTCGAACTCCTCCGGGTACCACCACCAGTGATCCCGAGGGTAGCCTTTTCTGACAGAGCGGATGCTATTGAGGACCCACTCGAAGTTGATAATCCGATGGAGACTCTGGGCATAGGCACGGCGCAACTCGGCGAACTCATCGGGGTGCGTCTTCTCCGAGGCGTCGCCGGCCTCGACGAGACCGGAGAGGGCCTGCAGGGTCGGCACCACGTCGATCCCGTCCTCGCGCCAATCGGCAAAGGCCAGCCTGAACCGCTCGAAGTGCGGGGCAAAGTCTATTTTTCTAGGCATAAAGCCTCCTGCATGTGGCGATCGAACGCCTTTCGGATGCCACGCGGGTGCTCGAAACAGCCCTTGATCGAATAGCCTTGGGTCACCGCCATGTGGCCTGTTTCCCTCGAGTAGAACGCCATCTGGATCCTCGGCACTGCGTTCTTCCGGCCCGAGCGATAGACTTGCGCCAAGACCCGATTACCGGTGGCCACCGTGCGCTGAGCGGTCCGATGATAGCGGTCGCCGTCTCGGCCCAGCGGCCCCCCGTGCTTGGTCAGGTCCTGCTTGAAGTCGCGTTCATTGTATATCAACGCCTCCTCGCGGGCGCGCTCGCGTAGGCCCTGAATCTTGTACCCCCACTCCCGAGAAGAATATTGATCGAGCAGTTTCCGATCTTCAGCGGCGACATCCTCGCCCCACTCCGGGCTGACCGGCTCCTCGATCTCTCTGATAACCGGGATCGTCGTACAGTAGCAACGGCCATGATAGGGAGGGCCCGCCACACCCGCGGGCAGGTCCTTGGTGCGCACGCCGAGAGGTTTGGAATGCCAGCTCTGGGCGGCCTTTAAACCGTCCACCGACTTGGCGGCCAAGATGGAATCCCTCTGCTCGGCCAGCGCGCGGACTGAGATGATCCGACCGTCCATGTCCAGGCAGAAGGCACAGGTCGATTCTGACCGCTCGGAGCGCACGCGGATTTCCTCGACCCCGGAGCGGACGTATCCCTCTATCCGGCCGAGTTCGCGCGTCTTGGCCGAGATGTGGTCGGCCATCAAGTCGAGGTGCTCCATCTGCTCGGGCGAGGTGGCTATGCCAAATACGTTGTCTTCCAGGGCGTTGATCAGTTCGCGCCGCGAGTAGCCCTTTTCATAGTTGGCCCGTAGGGCCGTATCAAATCCCTGCTTGAGATCGTTGTCCCAGTGATCCCCGACCCAGAACAGATTCTGCTTTCCAATAACCGAAAGTGCGTCCAAATCGGTCAGGCCGAAGGCGATATCCACGCCTGCCGCCTGGCCGGCCTCCAGAAGACCGGTTTTGTAAAACGGAGTGGCCAGATCGAGAACGGGCTGCTCGAGCGCCGCTGCCAGGGGCTGACCGAGCCGCGCCTCCAGACGGCCGAGCGCCCTCTCGATCTCTGCGCTGTCCGGCTTGCCGGGAAGGGACTCGATTGCGCGCAGCGCATCGGTCAGGGCCTCTCGCTCAGCCTGGCGGTAGGTCTTGGCCAGCAGCTCGCGCAGCTTCCGCTGAGCCGTGGCCGGCGTCATTGCAAAGACTAAGATGTCGTCCGCCCTGCGGTAGATCTTGAAGGCGGTCAGCGGGGAAATGTTCACTGATCTTCCTGGAACATCATTTCGAGCTTCTCGACCTCGGCGCGGGGGATTAAAATTCTTGAGCCCCTTTTCCCTCCAGGAGCCCGGCCCAGAACCGTCTCAGTCTGCAGCATGTCGTAGAACGTACTTTTTGGAATGCCAAAGTGCCTGTAGACCTCGCTGGGGCGATAGTAGTTTTTAACGGGCATGCGATTATGGCCTGGCATGATCGCCTCCTACTCGCGCGGCGTGGATCTCGCGCAGCTTTGCAGCCTGACCCGAGGACAGGCGCCGCTTGCCGCGCATGGCATTAACGAAGTCTTGTTCCCAACCCGTGAGCTTGGCCCGGTGCTGGTCGAGCTGCTCGATCAGCCTTGATTTGGGCTGCTTGCGTGCAAGCATGGCCCGCTGCGCCTCGATGATCTTCTGTGCCTCGGCCACGGTCTGGGGCCAGGGCTTGCCGCACATGCGCTTGTTGAACGAGGCACGCGCCTGTTGTTGCCAGCAGAGGTCCTCGTAATTGTGCTCAATGGTTTGGGCCTGCTCCCTGGTGATCAGCGCGCCAGGATCGCCGCGCTTCCGGCGTCGGCGGCGCGGGGCACGATCCTGGCCCAGCCGGTTCAGCACACCCGAGGCCTGGTCTCGGGACAGGCTGGAAATCAACCGGCTGCCGGTCTCAGTCTCGACCACATCGCGCAACAACTCCTCGTCCAGGCTGATATCTCTGGCCGTGGCCCAGATCGCCCGGAGCTGAGCGGAAGTCAACGGATCCGTAGTCCGTTGCTTGTGGCTCATCATCCCTTGGCCTCTCCGGCGTATCTGATGGCAGACAGCGAGGCGTCGAGGTTTGCCCGTCGTTTGTCGACGCTGGTTTTCGCCTTCCCCGCATCATGGTTGGGCTCTGTGTTGAACGGACGGCGGCGGAGATATTCCTCGCGCTTGCCCTTGTTCCATTGCTGCACCGGGCGGTAGTAGCCCACGACTCTGGAGTAGACCTCGGTCTTGGCGCCGCAGCCCTGTTTGCTCATGGCCGCCCCAGGAGGCGATCGAGCAAGCGGAGCGCGCTCTCAGCGCACCAGAGCACTCCGAGCACGCCAAGGCCCAGCACGGAGTAGAACCCGACGAACACCAAGCCCTCGGCCATATTAGCGAGCATCGTCAACCTCCAGCTTGAGCTGCCCGAGCAGGTCGGGCAGGCTTTGCTTGCGCAGCCGTGCGGCGCGGGTCAGGTGCGACAGTCCGGCTTGGCGCAGCCTTTTGTAAGCCGAGTCGACCTCGGCGGCCTGCTCCGGGATGAAAATTCCGACCTTGTAAGATGAGACGATCGCGGCCCCGTGCCGCTCGACCAAGTGCTTGATTACCAGGCGGGCTTTGCGCTCGAACGTGGGGTACTTCGGAGACTCGGGGCCGATGCCCCACAGACGCCGTACCAGCTTGCTGATGTGGATCGCGTTGCTCTCGCCTACACAATGGAAGGCGAGTTCCTCGGCGATATCGCGTTCGAGCTCGGTAAGGTCGGTGAGGTCAAGCGAGAAAAGCCTGACACGCTTTTCGGCAAAGAAGGTCTCAGCCATTAAACCCTCCCTTCGGGCGGAATGTAGGGAAGTCCGAGGAGACGGAATACCTCCTCCTCGTCGCGCTGGAGAGCGAGCTGTCCGTCGTTCATCGCGCGGACTTTCTGACCGGACGGCTCACACCGCGCTTGGTCTCGTAGAAGAACCGGTCTTGACGGGCGAGATGGCAGCCGACCAGCTCGAGCGCTTGCGCGCCCTTAGCCTTGAGGGCCTCTTTGAGCAGACGCTTTTCGACCTTGATCACATCGTAGAGCCCGGCCGACTCGGCGCGCCTGACGGCGTCCTGCTCGTCCACGCCCCGGCCGAGTTTTACGGAGACGATCTCGCGGGTACCGACCGTGCCCCACGGCAGCTCGCGTGAACGGGCATCGCCCAGATCCTTCTTCAGATGCTTGAAGGCTTTGCGGATGTCGCCGGCGCGACTACTAATCTCGGCCTCGTTCGCCTTCTTGGTCTTTTGGAAGCTCTCCCTGACGATGCGGATAGCCTTTTCCGCTGTGGCCTTATCGCGCTCGTTCTCCTCCTCGATCGTCTTGATCGAGTGCAAGGCGAGGTCGATGTGCTCCCAGGTCCATGCCTTGGGATCGCTCGGGCAATCTTCGCGGGAATTGTTCGGTTCGCTCATGGTTCCTCCTAGACCGCGTTGACGTGATCGGCGGTCACGTTTGTGCTGCCCACCTCGTGGGCGGCGCGCAACGCGCGCACGGCCAAGGCGTTGGCGAGCTGCGGGGTCTTGGCGCGTCGGCCCAGGGCATTGAGCGCGCCGGTCGTGAAGATGCGGCTGATCGCGCCGCCGGCGCTGCGGATG
>JAVCCG010000067.1 GCA_030765605.1 Candidatus Alcyoniella australis | reverse complement strand
TCGTACAGGCGCGGCGCAACGAGCGGCCGGCGTTGATCCAGACCGCCGACACCCGGATCGAGGGCATGAACCGCAGCCGCCTGGACCCGGCGTTCGACGTGAGCAGCAGCAGCATGGAAGGGAACCTACAACCCGATCCGTTGCGCTACCCGGTGGACAAACGGATGACCGTGCTGCGCCTGAGCGAGCTCGACGGCACGCCTATCGGCGCGATCGTGCACTTCACCTCGCATCCGACGATCCTCTCGTTTAAAAGCCCCTACATCTCGGCTGATTTCCCGGGTGTGGTCTGCTCGCGGATCGAGAGCGCGATGGGTCCGGACAGCGTGACGCTGTATCTCAACGGCACATTGGGCGATACCGCGCCCACGCCCGATTGGCAGGATGACGTGGCCGACGAGATCGCCGACATGCGCGCCTACGGCAACCAATTGGCCGACAGCGCCTTGGGGCTGCTCGACGAAGTGCAGCCGATGACCGATACCGGGTTCGTGGCCGCGGTCTCGCACCGCAAACTGCCCGACATCACTCTCGCGCCGCTATGGGGCGCGCGGATGTTCGGCCGGATGAATCACTGGTTCGTCAAGGACAACGTGGCCACGTTGCAGGTGATGCGTCTGGGCAAGCTGGTGATGATCGCCATTCCCGGCGAGCCGACAACCGCCGCGGGCGCGATCCTCAAACAGACCTGCCCCGAGAACCTGGACTGTATTATCGTGGCCCCGGCCAACGGCCACTTCGGCTATCTCATCACGCCCGAGGAGTACGAGGGCGACACCTACGCCGCGGACTCGTGCTTCTTTGGCCGCGACATCATCTCCAGGCTGGCCGAGGGCGTGGCGATCTCGATGGCCGGCGCGATCAAGTAACGATCGCGGCCGGCCTTGATGTTCGTTGCGGCTACTCGAACTTGATGTAGTCGATCAAGACCGCGCTGTCGTAAATCTTGTCTCCCACGTCGGCGATTGTGAACACCAGGGTGATCTCCTGTCCCTGATAGGGGCTGATGTCGTAGTCCGCGAACGCGCCGGCATGGTCGGTGATCCGCGGACCGCGTGCGTTGGCCTTGAGGTGCCCATCGAAGATCTTGCCCGAGTCATTCTGCGCCGCGTCGGTGCTCTGGTCGATGTCGGCCACGGCCTGGGCCGTGGGGTCGGACAGCGCCTCCCACAGGTCGGCCTCGGCGGTGTTGTTGATCGTGCGGTAGATGATGTAGTCCGGCGAGCCGAGGATCTTGAGCGTGAACACGTCGTTGAATCCCGAGCCGACCCACTCGGCGTACTCCTGGCTGATGAAGTCGTAGGAGATTTTGAATGCGGTGGCGTCGGCCGGGACCTCCACCGTGCGCATGATCGTCACGGTCTGGCGGTTGGCCCCGCCGGTGGAGAGTAGCGCGTAGCAGGTCTCGCCGCCGCCGGGGAAGAACACGCCGTACGATGCGTCGAGCACCTGGGCAAAGGGATAGGCGTCGCCCGAGTCGCTCAGCGCGGCCTCCCAGTTGGTGAAGTCGCACAGCTCGAAGTCCAGGTTGTCGCCCGAGGGCTCGCGCGCGGGCACCCCGGCGTTCATCAGGATCGGGTCGGGCTTGATCACGTCGGAGTTGTCGCCCATGGTCTCGTGCGCGTACGGCTCGGCATCGATTTTGCCGTTGTCGCCCAGGGCGGTGCCGATGGCCATCGAGCCGTAGCAGTCGCCGTCGTCGAAATGCACCTCCACCGAGTTGCCCTCGTCGCCTTGGTTGGTCACGTTGACGTTCCACACCGGCAGGGCCCACTTGCCGCCTGCGATGGTGTAGGTGAAGAACGGCGAGTCCGTGGCCGTGACCAGGATGTCGGCCTTGGCGTTGCCCTCGCAGTCCGAAACCTCGCCGGCAATGAAGCTCAGTGAGTAGTCCGAGGAGTAGAAGGCGTAGATCCCGCCGCCGTGGCCGCCGGCCGCGCCGTCGAGCAGACTAACGTCGGCATCGACCTTGAAACGGTCGTCCTCGACCTTGGCCTTGGTGCTGAACCACAGCCGATAGCCGTAGCCCTCGAGCTGCTCCTGCTTGGCCGCGATGATCTGGCCGTCGATGTCATCGCCGCCGCCGAGCAGTTCCAGCGGGACGTACCAGTCCTCGTCCAGGCTCTCGGCCTGGTCCGCGTTGAGCTCAATGGCGAACAGGAAGCGCCAGCCCTCGGGCGTGTCCGCGTCCATGTCGCCCTCGTCGAGAATATCGGGCAGATCGTCGTCCGCCAGGTCTTCGGCCGCGTCCTTGGCCTCGTCGCAGGCCAGGTTGAACGCCAGAAACATCAGGCCCAACGCGATCAGGACTACCAACAGGCGTCGCATGCTCTCCCCCTCGGATATTGAGTTGTTAAATTCGTTGAAATACTAACGCGCCGAGTCTTTATTGGGCAACGGATAAAACAGCCCCGGCGAGCAGGTGGGGTGTGGGCAGGCGGCGTAGCGCGCGTCGCGCGCTGCGCCGCCGTCTCTCTCCCCCGCGCTCGGCTGAAATCAGTTTGAGATTCTATTTTCCGGCTAAGCTCAAAGGCGATGCAATTGTGTGCGCGGGGGATTGATCAGCGGGTTCTCATCCGAAAATAGGACTGACCAGCGTCATTGGCGAAGCCGGGCGGCTATGAGCCGCTGCAAGGCTCGCATATTTCCCGGATCGTTTAGCGTCGATCTATGCCGCGTCGCGGAGATTATCGTTGAGCCAAGAGTTTGGTCCGCTTGCGAGTTTTGCCCCCGGCTCCAAGCCGGGCAGCGCCTTTGAGAACGCGCTGAGCGAGCCCCCGTGCGAACCAGGCAACTACCTCAGCGTATTTCGGACCGGCAATCCGAAAAAATCTCAACCTGATTTCAGCCGAGCGCCTACCCAATATTGTTTTTCAACAATATTACCCCCTCCCCGCCATTGTCCGTCGCGGAGAGGCTTGTTTCATAGCTGGCTATTAGCCGCACCAGCCGGAAGCATCATCGCTGGTCTGACGGGAGCCGTCGTCGTTATCGTCGTCGTCTGAGGAGCCGGAGTCGTCCTCCACATCGTACGGGGCGCCGGGCGCGGCGTTGTCGTCGGCTGGGTCGGCGTCGATGTATAGGGCGAAGCCGTAGTCGTCGGCCTTGATCGAATGGCTGTCAAAGGCGCCGTAGATCTTGAGGTAGACAGTGGTCGCTCCGCTGATCTCGCCGAAAAAAGCGGTGCACGAACCTGTGCAGGTGCGCTGGTCGAGCAGCAAGCGGTTGCCGTCGTAGAGCCGGACCCCTTTGACGCGCGAGGACGCGTCCTCGATCGCCACGCCCAGCACGTCGCCGCTGTGCACCGAGAGCTTGTATACGTCGTGGTCGTAGAGTTTCAGCCCGGCGTAGGATCGACCGGCGTCGATGCGCACGGCGGTGAGCAGCGAGTCGTTGGGCTCCAGCTCGTCGTCGCTCTCAAGGGATCCCTGGCAAAAGCGGTCGTAGGCCCCCTGGATATCGTCGAAGTCCAAATCCGCGATCAGGTAGCGCGGCTGGTAATAGGCGTACATCGTGGCGGTCTGTTGCGAGGAATGGTCAAGGCCCCAGAAATGACCGATCTCGTGAGTCAGCACCTCGCGGATGTTCTGGCTGCCGCCAGTGTCGGCGGTGGTCCAGGTGAAGTCCTGGCCGTTGAAACCAACGTCGCAATCCACCAGGCGTCCGCTATCCACATAATAGGTGCAGAGTGTCACGGCCAGGGCGCTGGACCCGTAGGACCAGCCGTCCTCGACCCAGAACACCAGGTTTTTATTGTCCGAGCCGGAGAAGCGGTTGGAGGAGGTCGTGTCGAGGTAGGTAAAGTCGATCTCGCAGAAGGTCTGGTGCGTTCCCTCCCAACGGTTGAAGGCGCTCTTGAT
>JAVCCG010000066.1 GCA_030765605.1 Candidatus Alcyoniella australis | reverse complement strand
TAGGTTGCGCGTGGCACGCAAGGGTAAGTGTCTTTGGCACGCATCCGTCAGAGCCGTTTTGGGGCTCAAAAATCGAAGGCCCTTGCCGATAAAAGCAAGGGCCTTCTGAATTCTGACAACTTTGACGAACTCGGGCTGGCAGGCTTATCTCAACCTGCCATCTGGTTAACTCTTTCCCGAAAGTTTCCATCGGGTCCAGTTTGGCTCCCCGGGAAGGACTTGAACCTTTTTCTTTCATGGTTTACAAAATATCTGTGTCTCAGGGCTGGCAAGTCTGGATTTGCACCCAAGAAACCAAGTACAAACCAGAGGATATCGAGATGTTTTAAAGCGTTCATGTTGACAGGATAGGGCGATTTTGACAGGCTTGTAACCTGTTTATTTCACTGATGTACGAGTTTTGGCGAGGGACAGGCGCATCAGCCGGTGGCGCGACGGGAACATGGTCCTGCGCTGGTCCGCTGCGGCGTTCCTCGAAACCGAGAAGCGTTATCGTAAAATCATGGGGCACAAAGATCTTGACACCAAGGAGCAAGCGTGGTAATCGTTGAAACCAACGACAGGCCTTTCCGAAACTTTCAACTGAGTTTGGGACAGACTCGAACTCTTGAGGTTTTGGGTTCAAATTGTTTTTTCCATTGCGTCATGAGAAACTTGCTCTGGACGCGATAAAATTAGTTTTTTTGGGGGGGGGGATCGATGGCACCAAAGCTTGGCAAATTTAAGGAAGTCACTCCTAAACAATTCCGTTGTATCTATGCAGTTTGTCCATCCTTATTCGTTTCAGATGACTCTTTTTTCGTTGTAGGTACAGTAGTCCCTCCCGAAGAAATCCCAGACAATGTTGCGATTAAAGTCGGAAAAAACGAATCAGCGGTACTCATTCCAAAAGCACTTCTTACCGAGTATTTTAATTCAAAGCACTCTGAAAAGGATTGATGACATTGACTGGATATGAAGCGGCTTTTATTTCTATTATTATAGCTACTGCATTTTTTGCTGGTGTTGCATATTTAAAGATGAATTCAATTAGGGGGGTCTTTGATTTTTTTCACAACCCAAGTCCAAAAAAGAACGCCTTTAGTTTAACAATTGCGAATATTACCCTTGGATCTGGTGTTGTATATTTGGTTCTTGGAGCGGAAACAAACGGAATACTGATGCTTCTTGCTCCTGCAGCAATTCTCGCTGGATATCTTTTTTTGTCTAAATCTTCGAAGAGCCTCGAGTCGTGTGACCTTGAACCAGGAGAAGACCTTCTACACGCAGCACAAAGACATCTTGACAGACTCAATCCAAATGACCCTGTACCTTTAGCGAAATATTTTTCCATCTTCTTGATGGTTGTTTACGCGTTAGGTCTCAGCTATGAACTTCTTGCATCCCCAATGGTGATGATGCCTTTCCTTACGACAAGTCCAGGGACTTTTGCTGCTATCTCAATATCGTTCTTTCTATTATTAACAGCTCTTCTAACTGTTGTTTTTGGTGGTGTCAGCGGCGTCCTGCGAACGGATATCGTACAGATGATATCCGCAATTATTTTGATATTGATCGTCCTTGCGGCAATTTGCCCCCAGGGTGGTTATCAAGAAACCGCTTCCATAGACTCAATTTTAATTTTCACTACTTCATCTTTTGTTGCGGTTTTGATGGTTTGCGTTGCGGCGATTTCTACTCAGTATTATAGTTTAATCAATCTGGCGGTCGGTTCGCATTTGGAATCTAATAAACGAGCCAGAACATTTCGCGTGGTGGGCGTTTCCGTAGCGATTATCACTGGTTTCTTTATTTTTGCTTCCCTTATTACGCAGGCGCACGGAGAAAATCTACTTGAGATGACAGCCAATATGTTTTCACCAATTGGTCAATCCAAAGGGTTTTTTCCGGTTATTTTAGGCTTTTCGATCGCATTCGGTTTATCGTCAATAATTTGCTCAACAGCAGATTCAACGATAATTGCCATCACTCAATTTTGGTATTTTAATGTTAGTAGAGGTGATTCAGGTCGAGAGCCAGACCAACAGAGAAGCCTTAAAAATATTCGCCTATGGATGGCTGCGTCTTCCATTGTTGGATTCGGATTGTTGAGTATTTTATATAGCTTTAGGCAAGACCTTTTCACGCTACTTTTATTTATTGCGTCAGGAGTTCCAGCATTCGCGCCCGCAATATGGCTGTTATTCAAACTTGTCTCAAAACCTCATACTATTTGTGTTTTCACAAGGACCGTTCTTTGGACGTACCTCTCGCTTATTGTTTTGGCATATTTTGTCGCCGTTGCCTTACTTTTGACGGACAATAGCAAATCTATAGGTCTTGTTGGAATTGTAGCGTTAGCGATATCAATTGTTATCACTTTCTTCGTCTGGAAAAAGGCAAGAAAAATAGATTTGAACTCAAATATATCCAATAATAGTGGGGCAGTGCAGTGTTAGAAGCGATTGTTTATCTAATCTTAGTGTTATTTGGTGTAGCGATATACTTCATAACGGCAGCGCACTGTTCAACAGTAAAGACGCGCCTCGAGAAACTGATTTTAGCAATTAACAACAATGCACCTAATCCAAAAGCTGACAAGTTTTACTCATACTTCATTGGATTACGACACGCGCAAATTCTTCAGATAGTTGTTGAAAGGGCTTTTGGTTTGTTTGGTATTGGAGGATTGGTTTTCGTTGGAATATCTGTCCGCGAGATTGCTACATGGCATGGAACAAGTAAAGAATTTATCGAATTCCTTGGAAATAGTTTTGGATGGGAAGCTCCTGTTCTTTTGATAGGGGCCACGGTGTTATTTTGGATTGTATGGTTTGAAGTCAGGTCCTTTGATGCGTGGTTGGGCGATTCATAGATTATTAGATAAACAATATTAATAACGTGAAGGTTTTTCTAACATGCCAGTGAATGGTCTAAAAATGAAGACATGTCATCGGTAAATAAATTATACAACATTGGTCGCGAAATAAAATTGAGGGTGGTTGTGAATTAGCGATTTCATGCACATAAATACGTTACACAAAGGCCGTCTGGGATTCCAACTTGGATTGCCACGCTGGTCAGATAAATTTGCGGATTATAAGTCGGGTTTTTGTAGAGGTGCTATCGGGCAAAAAAAACTACAGTCTCTTCGCTTTCTTTTCAGGGTGTTTCTGATAAACGTAACTTACACTCGAATTCAGACGTGGGACATAAAATTCATAAGATGTATTCTAGGAAAAAAAAGAGGAACCTGGCAACCCTGCCGGGCGGCAGTCGAGAAACGTTAGGCGAAGATTTGAGGGCGTCAATGAACACAATCAAACGGTTACTCGACAAGCCCGAATTTCCGCGTTCAATGAAATATGATCCGCTGTGGATGCTTGAAAACCAAATGGGGCCAAACGTGATTTGGATTACTGAATGGTTGTGCGAGCAATTGTCTATCGACAAGGAAATGAGGGTGCTCGACCTGGGGTGCGGCAAGGCGATCTCAAGCATTTTTTTAGCGAAAGAGTTCGAAACTCGTGTCTGGGCGGCCGATCTATGGATTAGCCCTGATAACAACTGGCGACGGGCGGCCAATGCGGGTGTAGCCGACCGGATTTGCCCGGTGCGGGTCGAAAGCCACAACCTTCCATTCGCGGCTGGTTTTTTTGATGTTGTGGTTTCTTTAAACGCTTATCATTTTTTTGGCACTGACGCTTTATATTTGAACTATTTGAGCCGCTTTGTGCGGAAAGGGGGGCTGCTCGGTATTGTGGTACCTGGACTGACGCGGGCGATCGGGAGAGACGTGCCCGAGCATTTAACTAAGCCGCAATCGAACGGGAAGGTATTTTGGGGACCCGAGTGCCTCAGCATTCAGACAGTTGACTGGTGGCGCGAACTATGGGAAAGGAGCGGTAAGGTTCAGAATGTCCGAGCAGAACTGCTGCCCAACGGTTGGCAGCACTGGCGTGATTTCGAGCAGGCGATGGAACAGGCTGGGGTAAATGCTTTTCCTGTCAACGTCGAGGTGCTGGACCGAGATCAAGGGCGGTATCTTGGTTTAGTGAGCGTAACGGCCCAGCGTAACGAAACTGATACTATGAACCTATATGATCCCGTGGCGGTTAATCGGGGAACACCATACTAATTAAAGTATCTCCTAGCAGAAACTATTAAAATAATGTCCTGTATATCATCTGTTTATCATTTTAGGTTCTTAAGCTGGACTCATTCAGAAATAAGTATGATGTCCCCAAATTATCTCCCTTTTTTCAAACGCTTAGGATGCTTCGCAGCTCACCCACAAGTTTGATACCACCCGTCTGACAGCATGTCAATACCATCCATTGTAAAGTCTCCATTGATCGAGATGCTGAAACACGTTCAGCACGACGGCAAAGGCGCAGCCGAGCTACACCGTTTCATCCCGGCATGACGTCAATAAAAAAAGGGCCGGGACACTGCCCCGGCCCTGGATTATTTTGTAGCGAATTGGCTCAGCGATAAACGCGGAGGGCTGCTATTGCCAGATGAGCTTGAGGTCGATCTCCTCGGGTGCGTGGTTGGTCAGCATGTAATCGACATAGCCTTGTTCGTCGGCGATGGTCGTCTTGAAAAACGCGGTCAGGTAGGCCGCGTTGAGCGCGTTGGCCAGCTCGCCGTCAATGAACTCGTCGCCCGAGCAGCCGGTGGCGCTGTCGGGAATCATGCCCGGCGGCAGCAGCAGGCAGGCGTCGGTCACGCTGTAGTGTCCGGCGCGGTACATGTCGAGGTAGATCTTCTGCGTTGATTCGTTCTCGTTCCAGAGGATCTCCACGTCAGGAACGAAAAATCCGACCACCCCGTCCTTGCGTCCCTGGACCAAAAAGAACGGCTTGTCGAAATCTTCGGGGAAGACTCCGACGTAGGCCGGGTTGAGCGGGGCGATGGCGTCGATGAAGTCGTATTGGGGCGCGGCGTTGAGCGTGGTCATGCCGCCGTAGCTATGCCCGGTCATGCCGCAGCGCGACAGGTCGAGCAGGCCCTCGAAGCGTCCGCCGGGCTCGACGTTGAGCTCGGCCAGCCGGTCGTAGACAAAGCCGATGTCCGTGACCGTGTCGATGAACGAGGTGACCACCGTGGTCGGGTTGACGAGGATCACGTCCTCGCTGAACGGGTCGTTGGTGAAGATCGCGTTGCCGTAGTGGTCGGGCGCGGCCACGATGAATCCGTGGCTGGCCAGGTATTCGCACATGGTGAAGTTCTGGAAGCGGACCGCGTTGAGCCCGTGGCTGAAGAAGATCACGGGCCAGGGCTCGGCCGCGACCTGGATCTCGGCCTCGCGCAGGGCGTCGGTCACGTAGGCCATCAGCGGCTCGAAGTTGTCGCCGTAAAGCAACTCCATGATACCCCAGACCGCCTCGGGCATCATGCCGATCATCTCGGGCATCAGGTTGGGACGGCCGCCCGCGCCGGTTGAGGGATACCAGATTTCAAGCGGCACCAGCCGTTTGCGGTTGCCCCAGATCTCGTAGCGCGACTCGTCGACAAAGCACATGGTGGTTACGCCCACGGCGTAGGGCCCGAGCTGATCGGGCGGATAAAACGGATCCCCTTGATCGTCGTCGTCACCGCTGTCGTCATCTCCGGCCGCATCGTCATCGCCTGCAACGTCGTCGTCGCCGGCGTCGTCATCATCGTCGTTCCCCTCGCAGCCGCATACGACCAACACCAGGATCAGCAGCGCCGCCAGCCAGACCATCCGCGTCCACGCAACATGGGCCATGATTACCCCCCCAGGTTTTCTCAAATCCTCGCCCCGGTGAAATATACTACAAAACCAGAGAGGATGGCGAACGCGTCGAGATCGATAAAAAACGCCCGACCGGGATTCCGGCCGGGCGTTGTGGGTTGGCAATTAGTGTAGGTCAGCCGCCGCAGAAATCGTCGTCGTCGTCGTCGTCGCCGCAGCCTTCGTCAACGTCGCCATCACAGTTGTTGTCGATGCCGTCGCACAGCTCCTCGGCGTCGGGGTAGACCGTCTCGTTGCTGTCGTCGCAGTCGTCTTCGCAGACCATGTAGCCGTCCGCGTCAGCGTCGACCTCGTCAGCTTCGGGCGCGCCGGAGCAGTCATTGTCCAATCCGTCGCAGATCTCGTCGGCGCCGGGGTAGACCGTGGCCTGGGTATCGTCGCAATCGCCCTCGCAGCCCATGAAGCCGTCGGCGTCCGCGTCGGCCTCGTCAGCTTCGAGTCCATCGCAATTGTTGTCGATGCCGTCGCACAGTTCCACGGCGTCTGGGTTGATCGCTGCGTCAGCGTCGTTGCAGTCGTCGCCGCCGCACTGGTCGCCGGCAAAGCCGTCTTCGTCCACGTCGCACAGCGCCTCGAGGTAGTCGTAGGCGGCCACGCAGTCGATGCGGCCCATGCCAAAGGTGTTGTCCTCACCGCTGACGCCGATGTCCACGGACGTGAGGTAGAGCGCCTCTTTGATCTGGTCGGCGGTGGTGCCGGGGAAGTTCTGACGCAGCAGGGCAACGGCCCCGGCCACGTGCGGCGCGGCCATTGAGGTGCCGTTTTTTGTGCCGTAGCCGCTGGGGATCGAGCTGCGCACGCCATAGCCCACGGCGCTGACCTCGGGCTTGATCGTCGAGTGGTCGCAGCTCGAGGGCCCGAGGCTGGTGAAGTAGGCCTTGGTTGTGCCGTCCTGGTTCAGCGCGCCCACGGAGAAGGTGTTGTATTGGGTGGTGATGCGGTCGGCGGGCACGCGGATCGACTCGGAGCCGTACGACGAGCCCTCGTTGCCCGCGGCAAAAACCACCACCACGCCGGCGGCCTCACAGGCGTCGATCGCCGCCCACAGCGTGTCGTCGCAGGCCGGGGCCACTGCCCCGTGGGAGCTGATACGCGGCTGGAGACCCCAGGAGTTGCTCGAGACGCAGGGCACGTCGTCGGTGGTCGTCGGATCGCCGTCAGGATCGGCTGTCCACTGGAAAGCCGCCAGCGCGTCGGAGTAGGTCGTGGGGATGTCGACGCGGTCGATCACGCCCGCGGAGATCCACTTGGCGCCGGGGGCCACGCCGATCTGGTTGGAGCCGCCGTCGTCGCCGCAGATCGTGCCCATGGTGTGCGTACCGTGGGTAGCCGCGTCAAAGGGGAAGCTCGTGCCGGTCACCGGGTCGAACCAGGCCTCGGCCGGGGTCACACCCGAATCCAGGCCGCGCCAGCGCGAGGCCAGGGCCGCATGGCTGCCGGCCACTCCGGTATCCATGTGGCTGACCAGGGTGCCCGTGCCGTCGATGCCCAGGGCCCACAGCTCGTCGGCGCGGATCATGCTCACTCCGCCCTCGACGCCCTTGCCCTGCGGATCGGAATCAACCTCATCCAGCGGCTGGATCAGCTCGATCGGATAGTCGAACTCGACCCGCTCCACCTCGTCGAACAGCGCGATCTCCTCGAGCACCTCGGGCACGGCCTCGACCGCCACGATGTTGGAGATCCAGAACGAGCGGGCGCTGACCACGCGCGCTCCGTCTTTGGAATCCTCGAGCCAGCTCAGCAGCGGCCGCTGGATCGCGGTCTGTCCGCGCAGTCCCTGGATCACGGCCAAGTGGCGCTGGGCGGGCTTGGCGCGCATCGCGTCGAACTCGGACTGCAGGGCGCGGAAGTCCAGCTGGTCGTGCATGATCACCAGCGCCTTGATCGGCTGGTCCGGGTCGCTATGGTCGATCACGTCCTGTAGGCTGGGGGAGATCTGTCCGGCATAGGCGGCCGGCACTAGCAACAGCAGCGCCGTTACGACGATGATTGCGGTGTTCAGCTTCATCCTTTAATTCCTTTAATTACTTCAGCGGGATTTCCTGGCGCAACTGTCTTTTCAGCATCCGGCAACGCCGGATCGGAAAAAGATTTTAGCATCTGTAGGCGTCGCTGAAAATAAGGTCTTCTCGGTGTTGCGCTCTTCCTCTACAATAGCCGACCGATGCAATACAAACAGTTAACCCTCTGTCTGATCGTGGCGCTGGCCGTGGCGCTGTGCGCTCCGGGCTGCAAGCTGTTCGAGCCGCGCGAGGTCGGGATCGACCTACCCGATGCCGCTCCTGAGCCGATCGTCGAGCCGCGCGATCCCGAGCTACAGCTTCACGAGCTGCTGGCCGGAGCCGCGCAACACGCCGAGGTCGGACGCGAGCTGATGGAGCAGGGCCAGCCCGACGAGGGGCGGATCGAGCTCGAGCAGGCGTTCATCATGCTGGGCAAGGCGCTGGAGCAGGGCACGTCGGACGAACAGCTGCTGGTCGATTGGGACAAGCTGCTGCTCGACGTGTGCACCGACATGCTGCGGGTCAACGTGGTGGTCGGCGGCGCCGGACCCAAGCTGGGCGACCGCATTCCGCTGGACTTCGTCTACAACCCCGACGTCGAGAGCTGGATTCTCTACTTTCTGACCAACGGCCGCAGGTCGATGAGCACCTGGCTGGAGCGCGCGGCCGAACATCGCCAGACCATCGAGCGCATTTTGGTCGAGGAGGGTCTGCCCCGCGAGCTGGCCGCCCTGCCGATCATCGAGAGCGGCTATTCGACCCACGCGGTGAGCCCGGCCGGAGCCACGGGACTGTGGCAGTTCATCCGCTCCACCGGACGCAACTACGGTCTGCGCCGATCTAGCTGGATCGACGAGCGCCGCGATCCGGCCAAGGCCACCCGCGCTGCCTGCCAATATCTGAAGTTTCTGAACAACCGCTTTCAGTCCTGGCCGCTGGCCCTGGCGGGCTACAACTGCGGCGAGGGCTGCATCGACCGCGCCATTGCGGCCAAGGGCTCTCGCGATTACTGGAAGCTCAACCTGCCCTGGGAGACCGCGGCCTACGTGCCCAAGTTCTACGCGGCGATGCTGATCATGTCCGACCCGGGCTACTACGGTTTTGCCGACGACTTCGCGCCGCCCACCGAGACCTTCGAGGTCGCGCTGACCGGCGTGGTCGACCTGGCGCAGATGAGCAAGCAATCGGGCATCGACTACGGCGTGGTCAAGCGGCTCAACCCCGAGGTGCTGACCAAGTATTCGCCCCCGGACGTGCGGCCCTATGCGCTGCGCATGCCCGCGATTCAGCAGGAGGCGTTTCAGGGCGGGTTCTGGTCGCTGCCCGACGACAAGAAATACCTCTCGACCCAGAAGACCGCGCAACTGTTCAACGATGGACCACCCTCGGGAGCCGAGGGCTCGGGCAGAACGCGCTTCGTGTATCATACGGTCAAGTCCGGAGAGAGCCTGTGGAGTATCGCGCGCAAGTACCGTGTTTCGGTCAACGACCTCAAACGCTGGAACCGCAGCGCCCGCGGCAAATATCTCTCGCCTGGGCAGCGGCTGAAGATCAAGGTCAGAAGGTGAGACGCGCGGCCTTAATCGCGGCGCTGGTCGCCCTGATGCTGCTGGCCCTGACCGCCTGCTCCGAGCCGCAGCCCAGCACCGAGCCCCCGACCCTGAGCATCTACATCTCCCAGCCCGGCGACGACGCGCACCTGTGGAAGATCGGCATTGACGCGCAGTTCGAGGTCTGGATCACCAATCCCGAATTGATCCCCGACGGCCCGGGACCGCACAAGGTCGATGGCGTGTTCGGCAACACGCTGCATCGCTCCGGCGAGGCCAAGTACGTGATATTCACGATCAGTCAGCCCAGCTCGGATTGAGGCGTTGGAGCGGCGATGCTACTTTGGTAGCTGCCGATGATCGTACAGCGTAAAAAACCAAAACTATTAACAGGCGCGGCGCTGATCGCCCTGGTGTTCGCACTGGTCGCGTTCGAGCTTTACGAGCGCGGCGCGCCCGCGCCCGACGTGTTGCCGCCCGACGCCTGGGACCTGTGGTGGCCCGATGCACGCCCCGCAAGGCCAGAGCAAAGCGCGGAGACATATCAGGGGCCCTGCGACGTGCTGCTGCTCGGGGACGCAGTGCGGCCCCAGCGGCTGACCAACGCCCTAATGGTCGCGCTGGACGACGCGGGCCTTGCGTACTCATTGTCCACCGGCGAGCTGGCCGATCCTCCGGACGCGGCCCTGCGCTCCGCAAGCCTGGTGCTGGCGGCGTTGGACTATCCGCACTATTTGGCGCGCGGCGAGCCCGACGTGCAGCAGAACTATGCTGCGTCGCAATCGTCTAGCGCGCTGTTGCGACGCTGGGAGTACAACCGCGACCTGAAGCAACTGCTCGGACGCAGCGTGGAGCGCGGCAACGGTCTGCCCGAGCAATGGTTGGTCCTGCTCGCCGACCCGCCGCAACGCGTGCGCGAGCAGCGACGCGCCCTGCGCCTGGCGCTGCGGGATTTACGCGACCGGCTGCGGCCCACGGGTGCGCAACTGGTGCTGGTCAGCCTGCCCGACCGACTGGCGGACGACAGTGCGTCGCGCGATGCGCTGTGGTCGCGTTGGCCCACCCAGGGCCGCGATTGGGATTTTGCGCGTCCCGAGGCTGAACTGCGCGCCCTGGCCGACCTGCTGGGCATCGGGTTTTACAGTCTGGCGCAGCACGGCCAGTGGGACGCAACCCGGTTTCAGAGCGGAACGTCGCGGCTCTCAAAGAGGGGCCTGGAGCAGGGGGCCAAACTGCTGGCCCAGCAGCTCCGGGACTGGATGCGCGACCAGCGGCGCGACGCACGGGCCGCGCGCCAATGGCCCGCCTGGTTGATTGGTCGACTTGGCGCGCAAAAGCTGCTGCTTGGCGCGGACCAGAGCTGGTGCGCGCAAAACCTGAACAATCCCGACGGCTCGATTGCGGCCCTGGCCGCGCAATACCTTGATTCGTCCCACAGCGCGGAACTGCTCGATGCGCTGAGCACGGCCCTGCAAACAGCCGACTGCCCGGCGCGCTACAACGTGGCGCGGGCCGTGGCGCGGCTGTTTCCCCGGCGCGCTGCGGCGGTGCTGATCAATCGCTATCAGGATCGTTGTCCGCAGGTGGCGAGTTTCAGCGGCGAGGTCGCCGGGCTGATCGCGTTCGACCCGCACGACGCGCAACACCGTTTTGGCAATTACCCCGAGCGCCTGGCCCGCGGCGAGTCCGCGCTGTTCGAGGATTTGCTCGACCTGCCGTCCTGGGGCGGTCTGCGCCACGCGCGTTGGCAACGCGCGCCCCAGGATCAGCGCCAGGAGCTGCTGGTGGCCTCGGCCGTTCCCCAGTGGCGGTTGCAGGTCCGGGCGATCTGCGCCCTGGCCGGATGTGCTGCGCCCCAGGTCACAAAGACGCTGTGCGTGCGCGCCACGGGCGATCTGGACCCGCGGGTGCGGCGCGCCGCATGCTGGGCCCTGGCCTGGGATCAAAGCGAGGATGCGCTGGAGGCGCTGCAGGACGCGGCGCAAGATTCGGACCCGCGCGTGGCCCGGGCCGCGGCCTGGGCCCTGGGCCGGATCTCCGCGCCCGCGGATCGTGCGTGGAAACTGGCCTGGCTGTGGTTGGACCGCTACGACCGCAAGTTCGACGCCCCGGCCTACGGGCCCTGGGTCTACGAGCCGTTGTTCAACAGAAATTCAAACGCAGAATAGCTCAGCTTACGGAGTAGCTTCCGCCTCGGGCTGCTCCACTACACTTTCTTCAGCCTCGACCGGCGCGGTTTCGGGCTGCGCGGCTTCAGGCTGCGCAACCTCGGGCTGCGTAGTCTCGTCCTGCATTACCTCATCCTCGATCAGCACTTCAGGGGCCTGCTCGGCTGCTGCCGGATCCTCTGTTGCGGCTTGCTCGGGAACGTCGGCCTCGGCCGGTGCCGCCTCCTGGATCGGTGCCGGCGGCTCGGGCGGGGCCACCGCCTCGTCGCGCTGGGTAAAGTAGATGAACGCGGCCACGGCGACCAAAATTAAAAAATAGATCACGAATTGGAAAAAGCCGCCCGTGCTCTGCTCTTTCTGTGGTTCCATGCCCGCCCCCGAGAGTACAAGTAGTGTTTGGTAGAGATTAAGCATACCAAACTGCTTGCCCCGTGTAATGTTAAAGTGATTAATCAAAGAACGAGGGTGTTAAACAGCGGCTGAGTTCCCTTGACTTCGTCTTGGGCGTGAACCTAAAATACGCCCATTGAAAAGGCCCGCATGCAAGCGAACCCGCCCCTAGGTCGCCAATGAGCGTTCTTGAAAGATTTCAACCTGATAACGAGATTTTCCGGGCGTTGACCCAGATCGTCGGACCCGAGCGCGTCTCGGTCGCCGAGCTGGACCGCATCGCCTACGCCACCGATTGTCTGCCGCTGACCATGATCCGCAAAACCGAGGATCGAATCAGCGATCCGCCGGACTACATCGTCTGGCCCGAGTCCACCGACGAAGTGGTGCAGATCGTGCGCTTGGCCAACGAGCGAGACGTGCCGCTGGTGCCCTTTGGCGCGGGCAGCGGCGTTTGCGGCGGGACGATTCCCCTCGCTGGCGGGATCGTAGTCGACCTCAAGCGGCTGAACAAAATCATCAGCATCGACGAGCAGAGCATGCTGGTCACCGTGGAAGCGGGGATCATCGGCGAGCACCTCGAGCGCGAGCTCAACCGCCACGGCTACACCATGGGGCACTTCCCCAGCAGCGTCTATTGCTCGACCCTCGGCGGACATTTGGCGGCGCGCAGCGCGGGCCAGCTCTCGACCAAGTACGGCAAGATCGAGGACATCGTGGTCTCGATCGAGGCGGTGCTGGGCGAGGGTACGCTGATCCACACGCCCACCGCCCCGCGGATGGCCACCGGCCCGGACGTGATGCAGGCGCTGGTGGGCAGCGAGGGAACCCTCGGATTTATCACCCGCGCTACCATGCGCATCTGGCCTGTTCCGCCCAGCAGGCGCTTCTCGAGCTTCAAGTTCAAGGACGCGCCCTCAGGAGTTGAGGCGATCCGGCTGTGCATGCGCCGCGACCTGCGGCCGGCCGCGATCCGGCTCTACGACGAGTTCGATACCTACCTGGTCGGCTCGGGGCGCACCGAGTCCAGCGGCGAGGGAGTGCTCGACCTGCTGCCGGTCAAGCGGCTGGGCAAGGCCGTGGGCTCGCTGCTGCCGATCAACCGCCTGACGCGCTTCGGCAGCCGACTGGCGCTGTCGCGCACCGAGCTGATCAACAAGGTCGATCGTCTGACCCGCGAGGGCTGTCTGATGGTGATGACCTTCGAGGGCGACGAGGCGATCACCGCGGTCGAGCAGGAGCTGGCCGAGGAGATCTGCCTACAGTGCGGCGGCCAGCACACCGGGCCGGGCCCGGCCCGCAAGTGGTGGGAAGGCCGCTACCACGTGAGCTACAACATGAGCAAGGTCTTCTACTCCGGGGCGTTCGTCGACACCTGCGAGCTGGCCACCGCCTGGGACCGGATCGACGAGCTGTACGTCGCGGTCAAAGAGGCGCTCTCGCCGCTGGTGTTCGTGATGGCGCACTTCAGCCACGCCTACCTCGACGGCTGCTCGATCTACTTCAGCTTTGTCGGCGCGGGGCGCAACGCCACCGAGACCGAGCGGCTGTACAACCAGGTCTGGGAGGCGGCGATGGGCGCGGCGACCAAGCTCAACGCCACGATCAGCCACCACCACGGCGTGGGCTTTCTCAAGAGCCGCTGGATGCCCGACGAGCACAACGAGGCGCTGCGCATTTTTCGCGCGCTCAAGGAGATATGCGATCCGCGCGGCGTGATGAATCCGCGTAAGATGGGGCTCTGAGCATGTCGCTGCTGCCCAAAAGCACGCCGCATTTCGAACTGCAATCGCGGCTCAAAGACATCTTCGGCGAGACGCGCGTCAGCCGTTCGGACCTCGATCGCGTGGCCTATGCCCGCGACCTGTGGCCGCGCTTGCAACTCGAGACGCGCCACGGCGAGGTGAGTAATCCGCCGGAGTTCGTGGTTTGGCCCCAAAGCCCCACCGAGGTCAGCCAGCTATTGCGGTTGGCCAACGATATGCACTTCCCGGTGATCCCCTATGGCGCGGGCAGCGGAGTCTGCGGCGGCACGCTGCCGATAAGCGGCGGTGTGATCTGCGACCTGAAGCTGCTCAACCGGATTATCAAGCTCAACCACAAGGCGATGACCGTCACGGTCCAGGCCGGGATTATCGGCGAACACCTCGAGCGCGAGCTCAACCGCCACGGCTACACCCTGGGGCACTTCCCGAGCAGCATCTATTGCTCGACCCTCGGCGGCTATTTGGCGGCGCGTAGCGCGGGCCAGCTTTCGACGCTCTACGGCAAAATCGAGGACATGGTGGTGCGGCTGCAGGCCGTGCTGCCCGACGGCACCATAATGCAGACCCGGCGCACGCCGCGCTCGGCCACCGGCCCGGATTTCGATCAGGTGCTGGTCGGCTCCGAGGGCACGCTGTGCGTGATCACCTGGGCCACCCTGCGCATCCACCTGATGCCCGCCGATCGCTCCTTCCGCGCCTTTACCTTCGATGGCCTCGAGAAGGGCGTCGAGGCCATCCGGCTGATGATGCGCCGCGGAGTAAAGCCCGCGGCCGTGCGGCTCTACGACGAGACCGATACCGCGCTGGCGATGGCCGCGATCGAGATGGAGGCCAGCGGCAACCTGCTGATCCTGACCTTCGAGGGCGAGCCGCGGATGGTCGCGGCCTACGAGGGAATCGCCGAGCAGATATGTCTCGAGGCCGGCGGCGTGGACCAAGGCGAGAAGCCGGCGCGTCACTGGTTCGAGCATCGCTACGCCATCAGCTACAACCAGAGCAAGATCCTCTCGGCCGACCGGATGGTGCTCGACACGATTGAGGTCGCCGCGCCCTGGTCGGGGCTGCTCAAGCTCTACAAGACCATGAGCAACGCGATCTCCAAGCACCTGACCTGCATGGCCCACATCTCTCACGCCTACCCCGACGGCGCCTCGATCTACTTCACGATCATCGGCCTCGCCGACGAGGGCAAGGACATCAAGCTTTACGACAAGGTCTGGGACTCCGCGCTCAAGGCCTGCCTGCGGGCCGGCGGAGTCATCAGCCACCACCATGGCGTGGGTCTGCTCAAGGCGCGTTTCTACGAGCAGCAGGCCCCGGAGTCGGTGCGCTTGGTGCGCGAGCTCAAGGCGCGCCTGGACCCGAACAATGTACTTAACCCTGGCAAGCTGGGATTGTCATGAGCATCTTCAAGACCCGACGCAAGGAGATCGAGTACTGCACATTTTGCCCCAAGATGTGCCGCTTCTCCTGCCCGGTGGCCAACGCCACCGCGCGCGAGACTCACACACCCTGGGGCCGGATGACGATCCTGCACTTCGTCAACGACGGCAAGCAGGAATTCAACCGCGAGGTCGTGGTCAACACCTACAAGTGCCTGACCTGCATGCTGTGCAACACCTACTGCGAACACAAGATCGACGTGCCGGGCACGATGCTCGACGCGCGCGCCGCGGCCGTGCAGATGCAGATCATCCCGCGCGAGGTGCAGGAGTACCGCACATCGTTCCTGGAGCACAACAACCCGGTGGGCGAGGATCTGCTCTCCCGGCTGCGCGGAATCGTTCCCAAGTCGCTGTTCAACGCCGGTGCCCAGGTCGGGTACTTCGCAAGCTGCGGCAACATCTACAACTACCCCAACGTGATCACCGACACCTTCAAGGTCTTCGAGGCCCTGGGGATCGACTACGTGGCCGTGCACGACGGCCAGATCCAATGCAGCGGCTACACGCTCAACGTGCTGGGCCTGACCAAAGACTACAAACTCCACGCTCAGCGCGTGGCCGACGAGCTCCAGAAATACAAGACCGTGATCGCCGCCGACCCCAGCGACGCCTACGAGCTGAAATTCCGCTACAAAGAGATCGGCGTTGATCTCGCGCCGCAGGTGCTGCACATCAGCGAGTTTCTGATGCCGTTCTTTGAGCAGAACAAGGTGCCGATTAAAACGCCGTTTCCCAAAAAGGTAATTTGGCATGACCCGTGCTACCTGGGACGCTACCTGGGCGTGTACGAAGCGCCGCGGCTGATCCTGCAGGCGATCTGCCGCGAGCCGGTGGGCGAGTTCAGCTGGAACCGCGAAGATTCCTACTGCTGCGGCGGCGGCGGCGGGATGCCGATCACCAACCCCGAGATCTCGATGCAGATCGCGCGGCACCGCCTGAGCGAGGTGCTCGAGTCCGAGGGCAAGACGCTGGTCAGTAACTGCCCGACCTGCGAGCGAATGTTCCAGAAAGCCGACCCACAAGTCGATGTGCGCGACCTGGTCAGCTTAATCGCGAGGACGCTCTGAGCATGACCAAAAAGCCACGCGCATTTGCCGTGGTCAATCCCAACTCCGCCAACGGCTCCACCGAGCAGGAGTGGGACGCGATTCACGCCGCACTCGAGGCCGCGCTGGGCGAACTGGACTTCGGATTTACCCAAGCGGTCGGCGACGCGGCCAACGTCGCGCGTCGCGCGGTGAAAGCCGGTCACGAGCTGATCATCTCGGTGGGGGGCGACGGCACCAACAACGAGATCGTCAACGGCATGTTCGAGCACGGAGCGCCGATCAATCCGCGAGCCCGGCTGGGTTTCGTCTGCTGCGGCACGGGCGGCGATCTGCGCCGGACCCTGGGCGTGCCCAAGGACCTGCGGCAGGCCTGCGAGGTGCTGGTGCGCGGCAACACGCGACGCATCGACCTGGGGCGCTTCAGCTTTTTCGACCACTCCGGCCGCCGCGCCGAGCGCTACTTCATCAACATCACCAGCTTCGGCATCGGCGGCGAGATCGACGCGCGGGTCAACCGCACGACCAAGGTCCTGGGCGGATTCGCCAGTTTTCTCTGGGCGAGCTTCGCCAGCGTCGTGGACTATCGCAACAAGCCGGTCGAGCTTACAGTGGACGGCAATCCGATCGAGCCGCGGCGGATTTTCAACGTGGCTGTGGCCAACGGCCGTTGCTTCGGCGGCGGCATGCAGGTCGCGCCGGACGCCGACCCCGCGGACGGGCTGTTCGACGTGGTGCTGATCGGCGATCTGACCAAACTCGAGGTTGTCACGCAGATGACCCGGATCTACAGCGGCCGGCACCTGAGCCATCCCAAGGTCGAGGTGCTGCGCGCGCGGCGGGTCGAGGCGCACAGCGATGAAATTGTGCTGCTGGATGTGGACGGCGAGCAGCCCGGGCGGCTGCCCGCGACGTTCGAGATCGTTCCGGCGGCGCTGGATGTAATTGTATAGGGAGATTTTAAGATGAGACGGGCAAAGATCACGATTATCGGTGCGGGGAACGTCGGCGCCACCGCGGCGCACTGGGTGGCGAGCAAAGATCTGGGCGACGTGGTGCTGGTCGACGTGGTCCAGGGCGTGCCCCAGGGCAAGTGCCTCGACCTGACCGAGACCGCGCCGCTGGAGGACATCGACGTTACGCTGGTGGGCACCAACGACTATGCCGAAACCGCGAACTCGGACGTGATCATCGTTACCGCCGGACTGGCGCGCAAACCGGGGATGAGCCGCGACGACTTGCTGCTGCGCAACGCCGAGGTCGTTTCCGAAGTTGTACGCAGCTCCACGCAGCACAGCCCCGACGCGTTCGTGATCGTTGTCACCAACCCGCTGGACGCGATGTGTCACGTGGCGCTCAAGGCCTCGGGCTTCCCCAGCCACCGGGTGGTGGGCATGGCCGGGCTGCTCGACTCCTCACGTTTCCGCGCCTTTATCGGCATGGAGCTCAAGGTCAGCGTCGAGGACATCGTGGCGTTCGTGATGGGCGGGCACGGCGACCAGATGGTGCCCCTGCCGCGGCTGAGCTCGGTGGGCGGCATCCCGCTGACCACGCTGCTGGCTCCGGAGCGGATCGAGGCCCTGGTTCAGCGCACCCGGATGGCCGGCGGCGAGATCGTCGCGCTGCTCAAGACCGGTAGCGCCTACTATTCCCCCAGCGCCTCGGCCGTGCGTATGGCCGCGGCCTACATCAACGACCGTCGACGCGTGATACCCTGTTCCGCGCTGCTCAGCGGGCAGTACGGGATCGACGGCCTGTACATCGGCGTACCGATCCTGCTCGGAGGAAAGGGCGTGGAACAGATCTTCGAGATCGAGCTGAACCAAGACGAATTGGCCGCGATGCAACGCTCGGCCGACGCGGTTGGGGAGCTTGTGGAGGTTCTGAACAAACATGGGTACTGACAAACAGGCCCCAGCGGCCGCGGGCAAGCCTGCGGCACGGGCCGCGCCCCGGCCCAAAAATAAAACCAAGAACAAGAAACGCAAGCCGCCGCGCATCGAGATTCGCGAGGATTTCTGCAAGGCCTGCGGGATCTGCGTCGAGTTCTGCCCGGCGAACGTGCTCGAGCTGCGGCAGACCCACGTGGTGGTGGTCAACCTGGCGGCCTGCACCAAGTGCATGATGTGCGAGCTGCGCTGTCCGGACTTCGCCATCGCGGTGTTCGACCTGGACGAGAAAAAAGCGGAGGCCTGAGATGGGTTGGCGCGAGTCGATGGTCTACAGCCCCGGGCTGCGGCTGATGAGCGGCAACGAGGCCTGCGCCGAGGCGGCGATCTACGCCGGATGCCGTTTCTTCGGCGGCTATCCGATCACTCCCTCGACCGAGATCGCCGAGATCCTCTCGTTCCGTCTGCCGCAAAACGGCGGGCACTTCATTCAGATGGAGGACGAGATCGCCAGCATCGCCTCGGTGCTCGGCGCCAGCCTGGGCGGGGTCAAGTCGCTGACCGCCACCTCGGGCCCGGGCTTCTCGCTGATGCAGGAGAACATCGGCTACGGCTGCATCGCCGAGATTCCCTGCGTGATCATCGACGTGCAACGCGGCGGCCCGAGCACCGGCGTTCCCACCGGCTCGAGCCAGGGCGACATCATGCAGGCGCGCTGGGGGACCCACGGCGACCACCCGTCGATCGCGCTCTACCCCGCTTCGGTGACCGAGTGCTTCGAGCTCACCGTGCGCGCCTTCAATCTTGCCGAGCACTACCGCACGCCGGTGATCCTGCTCTCGGACGAGATCATCGGCCACATGCGCGAGGCGTTCACCATGCCCGTGGTCGGCGAGCTCAAGGTCTACGACCGCCGCCGCCCGCGGCGCGACCCGGACAATTACCAGCCCTACGAGGGCGACATCCCGACGATCAGCGCCTTTGGCGAGGGCTACCGTTTTCACGTCACCGGCCTGTACCACGACGACAGCGGTTTCCCGACCAACGATCCGACCAGCATCGGCCGCCAGGAGCGCCGCATCGTGCGCAAAGTGATTAAAAACCGCCATGACATCATCGAGTACGACGGCCGGTTCCTCGACGACGCCAAGGTCGTGGTGGTCGCGGCCGGCGCCGTAGCGCGTTCGGCCATCGCCGCGGTCAAACGGGCGCGGGCCAACGGCCGCAAGGTCGGACTGTTCCGGCTCAAGACGATCTGGCCCTTCCCCCAGGACGAGATCGAGCAGCTCGCCGCAAATGTCGATACCTTCATCGTCCCCGAGATGAACATGGGCCAGCTGTTCGAGATCGTCACCATGGCGGCCAAGGGACAGGCCCAAATCAAGCGCATCAACCGCGTGGACTGCGAGATCATCACCCCCTCGCAGATCCAGCGCATGATCAGGGAGAGCTTCTGACGTGGCTTTCGACTACTACCAATATCTGCGGACCGAGAACCTGCCCCACATCTGGTGCCCCGGCTGCGGCCACGGGATAGTGCTCAAGGCGCTGCTGCGGGCCATCGACCGGCTCAAGCTCTCCAAAGACGAGCTGTGCCTGGTCTCGGGCATCGGCTGCGCCAGCCGACTGCCGGGCTACGTGGACGTCAACACGCTGCACACCACCCACGGCCGGGCGATCCCCTTTGCCACCGGGCTCAAGCTGGTCAAGCCCGATCTCAAGGTGATCATCACCTCGGGCGACGGCGACGCGGTGGCGATCGGCGGCAACCACTTCATCCACGGCTGCCGACGCAACCTGGACATAACGCTGATCATCTTCAACAACCTGATCTACGGCATGACCGGCGGTCAGCAGAGCCCGACCACGCCGATGAACCGTATGTCAACCACCACGCCGCTGGGCAATCCCAACGACCCGTTCGACTTCGCCGAGCTGGCTAAGGCCGCGGGCGCGACCTTCGTCGCCCGATCCACGACCTATCACGTGCGGCTGCTTGATCGCGTGATTCAGCAGGCGATCGAACATAAGGGGTTCAGCGTGGTCGAAGTGCTCGAGGACTGCCCGACTCAGTACGGTCGGCGCAACAACCTGCGCACGCCGGCGCAGATGATCGCGCGCTACAAAGATCTGACGGTCAGCGTTGAGGCCGCGGACAAGCTGCCGATCGAGGACATCCGCGGCAAGCTGCTGGTCGGCGTGCTGCATCATGTCGAGCGGTCCGAGTTCGCCGAACGCTACGACAAGATCATCGAGGAGGCGCGGGGCGCATCCTCTTAAACGGTGTAAACAACAGAGCGCAATAGGAACCCAACAGGAGACGTTCGATGTCGAGAAAAATCGAGCTGCGACTCGCTGGATCCGGTGGACAGGGGTTGGTGCTGGCGGGAATCATCCTGGCCGAGGCCGCCGTGCTGTACGACGGCAAGCGGGCGGTGCAGACCCAGAGCTACGGGCCCGAGGCCCGCGGCGGCGCCAGCAAGAGCGAGGTGATCATCAGCCAGGAGGACATCGACTATCCCAAGTGCGAAAACCTCGACGTGCTGCTGGCCCTGACTCAGGAGAGCTGCAACAAGTACGTCGACGACCTCAAGGCCACGGGCACGCTGCTGCTTGACACCGATCAGGTCGGCGGCATTCCAAAGGGGCCTTGGGAAAAAGTGATCTGCATTCCATTCCTGGCCATCGCCCGCGACCAATTGGGCAAACAGATGGTGGCAAACATCGTGGCCCTGGGCGCGCTGGTCGCGCTCACCGGCGTGGTCACTCGCGAGGCCATCGAACAGGCTGTACTCAACCGCGTCCCCAAGGGGACCGAAGACCTCAACAAGCGGGCGCTCGAGGCAGGCTTCGAGGCGGCCCGCAAGGCGGCATAGCAATGGCAACAGAATTGACTTTCGCAATCGTTAAGCCCAACGCCGTGGCCGCGGGCCACGTGGGCACCGTTCTTTCACGCATCGAGGCCGAGGGGCTGGGGCTCAGGGCGATGAAGCTGATGCAGCTCTCGGTCGAGCAGGCCGGCGGCTTCTACGCCGTGCATCGCGGCAAGCCGTTTTTCGACGAGCTATGCCAGTTCATGGCCTCGGGTCCGATCGTGGCGCTGATTCTCGAGGGCGAGAACGCCATCGTCCGCTGGCGCGAGATCATGGGCGCCACCAATCCGGCCAACGCGGCCCCGGGCACATTGCGCGCCCAGATCGGCGAGTCGCTGTCGGAAAACTCGGTGCACGGCTCGGACGCCCCGGATACAGCGGCGTTCGAGACCGGCTACTTTTTCAACGCGATGGAACGCATTTAGCCTGGGTCATTCATGATGGATCTACTGCGGCGCACGCTTCGTTACGAACCATCATGAAAAACCCTGGCTATCCTGGATTATTAATGTACCGTTCGCTGGCCGTCGCGTTGATTTTGATCTTGGCGTTGGCCGGTACGGCGTTGGCCGCGGTCTCGATTGAGGACGCGGTGGGCCAGTTTCTGTTCGCGGGCAACGTGGGCAGCGATTACCAGTACGGGTTCATCGAGTTCTCGGCCGACCACGAGTACGTGTGGGTAATCCACGTCGATACTGACCACGACCAGCTCGAGGACCGCTACGAGGTGCGGCGCGGCAGCTACGAGGTGCGGCGCAACGCCCAGGGCGAGCCCGGCCTCTACCTGCTGCCCCAGGGCGGCGAGCCGGGATTTCTGGAGCAGACCGACTTCTCCGGGCTGCGGCTTTCGGCGTTCACCTACGAGGGGTTCTCGTTCCACCGCAGGCGTCCGGCCGACTCGTTGTTCGACATGTCGGGCGACCAGCCCGAGCTCAGCGGACAGCTCGAGGTGATCAGCGTGCCGCCGGGCGCAGCGATCTGGCTCGACGGCAAACGTGTGCCCGGCTCGACTCCGCTGACCATCGAATCGACGAGCGCGGGTGTGGAGCACACCCTGCGCGCGGAGCTGGTCGATCACCAGCCGCAGCTGACGACCTTTACGCTCAAGCCCAACCAACGCAAACGAATCGAGGTCAAGCTCGCCTCGGGCAAAGCCACCTTCGCGCTCAAGACCGAGCCGGTGGTCAAGGTCTGGATGGACGGGCGGTTCATCGGCGCCACGCCGATGTGGCGTGAGGACATCGAAGCCGGTCTGCACAGCGTAGAGCTGCGCAACGATGCCCTGGGCATCCGCGAGAGCTTCGAGGTCCAGATCGAGGAAGGGCGGGTCTGGAAGAAGGTCATGCGCTGGGAGGGGACCATCGAGCTGCGCTCGGACGTTCAGTGCAATGTTTTTCTCGACGACGAACAGCTCGGCGTCACGCCGCTGAGCGTCAAGCTGCCCGTCGGCGTACATCGCCTGGAACTGCGTCCTCCTGACGAGCATCACGGCCGACGGCTGTTCGTCACCATCAAGCTCGACCAAGCCACCAGCCTCGACGTGATCTACCAGGACCTCGATCGCTGAGGAAGCCGGTACACGCGTAGTACCCTAATCATTTCGCGTGTTTCGTGGCGGCTCTAAGCCGCCCTAGAATCCAGGGATCACGGCGCGCGGCCGGGAGGGGGAGCTCAGCGGTGCGCCGCGCGAGATCGCGATGACCAGCGTTGCGCCGGGTCGCACGTCGATTAGGCCCGAGCAAACCAGGCCGCCGGTGTTCGGGTCCACCGCCCGCAGGTAGTGCTCGCCCGCGGCCACGTCCAGCGGTCCGATCACCGCGCCGCGGCCGACCATCCCCTGGTCTTGCAGGTCGATGAAGATCGATAGCGGTCGCTGCTCGTTCGAGCGCACCTGGACGTAACCGACCATATCGTTGGGCAGCTCGTGGGTCGGAGTTCGTGTCCCAATGTGGGTCGGCGGTTTGTTGTAGATCGTAAACTGCCCGGGCTCGGCCACGGCGCGAGCGGTGAAGCCCGGCTTGATCTCCAGCGGGCCTTCCCACCAGACCTCGAGTTCGGTGAAGTCGGTAATGCGCAGGCTGTGCCCGCCGGACTCAATGCCGTCGATAATAATTTCGTGGGACGTGACGTCCATTTTGGCGCGCAAGCGGCCGTCGATGTAGATGTGCGCACCTCCCTCCTGGGAATGCACGATCAGCGTGGCGGTCAGATCGGAGGCTGTTCTGGCGATGGCGGGTGCGGCCAGGGCCGCGCAGATCGCCAGGGCCAACAGCAGGCGCGTAGCGGTTTTCATTGGTTGACCTCCGTTTGTTGCCTTGCCGACAATTCTATAATATTCGCCATAGAGACGGATTGCCACAAAGCAGCCGGGAGGTTCGATTGCCGTTGACGCAGAGCCACAAGCAATTTCTCACGCCCAAAGGCGAGATCGACGCGCGCCTGGCCGCCCTGCGAACGGCCCTCGAGCGCCAGGGGATCGCCGCGGCCTGGATCGAGCACAAGAGCGACCTGCTGTACTACTGCGGCTCGCTGCAGGACGGCGTGCTGCTGGTGCCCGCGTCCGGACCAACGGTGTTCTACGTGCGCGCCAGCCGCGAGCGCGCGGCCTTTGAGGCGTCGGTGGAGGTCCAACCGTTCCCGGGATTTCGCGCGCTGGCCGCTGAGCTGACGCAGCTGTGTACCCAGGGTGCGGCGGGCCTGACGCTGGACGTGATTCCCGCATCGACCTATCTGCGGCTGGCCAAGGCTCTGGACACGGTCGAGATCAAGGACCTGGCCCCGACCATTCGCCTACAACGCGCAACCAAATCGCAGTGGGAGATCGAGCAACTGCGCGGGGCCGCGCAACAGGCGATGGGCGCGCTACGCTACATCCCCACGCAGCTTAAGCCCGGCATCAGCGAACTCGAGCTATCGGCGCTGATCGAGGCCCAGCTGCGACGGCTGGGGCACGGCGGCGTGCTGCGGCTGCGACGCATGGGCCAGGAGCTGGCGCTGATCATGGCGGTCTCCGGCGCGTCGGCGAGTTACCCGACCAACTTCGACGGCCCGGTGGGCGGCGAGGCGCCTTACCCTTCGGTGGCCGCGGGCGCGGGACGCAACACGATCGTCGCCGACAGCAGCTTTATGAGCGACATGGTGACGATGTACAACGGCTACCACTCGGACAACGCGCGCACGTTCTTTCTCGGTGCCGATCCGCCTCCGCAGCTGCGCGCGGCCCACGATTTTTGCGTCGAGGCGCTGCAACGTCTGGAGTCCGCGGCGCGTCCGGGTCGTACTTGCGCCGATGTCTTCTGCGAGGTCGACGCCTGGGCCAAGCAGGTCGGCGAGCCGCCGGGCTTCATGGGATTCGGCGAGAATCGGGTCAAATTCTTCGGTCACGGCGTGGGTCTGGAACTCGACGAGCTGCCGGTGATCGCCGACCGCGTGGAACTCGAGCTGCAAGCGGGAATGATTATCGCGGTGGAGCCCAAGGCCTTTTTACCGCAGATCGGACCGGCCGGGTTGGAGAATACCTACTTGGTGACGGACCAGGGATTGGTCAGCCTCTGCGACCATCCGCACGGCCTGATTTTAGTCACGGACTATCTGTAGACTTTGCCGTCCCTGGTCAGCGAGGTCAGCAGGAACACCTCGCAGGCGCCGTTACCCCCATCTTCCCGCGTGCGGCTGGAGTTCCAGTAGATCGGGCCGCCGTCGTATTCGCCGCTGATGTCGACCAGATAACCCTCGAGCAGCACAATGTCGCCCTCATCGAGCCGCGAGATCGCGCGCCGCAGGTTGGAGCTGCCCGGGATCATGTGATTGTTGGCCGAGTGTCGGGACACGTATTGCAGGTCGCGGGGGCTGTTGCGGGGCAGGCGGAAGGAGTACCAGCGCATCTCCTGTTTGAACTCGATGTCGTCGATCGGCTGCGTGGCAAGCTCGCCCCACAGCAGCAACAGGTCGTAGCGCGCCAGTCGCGCCGGCCACTCTCCGCCGTAGCGTTTACGACCGCCGATGCGCGCGGCCACGGCGTAGTAGGCGAACGGCGTAAGGATCGCCCGGCCCTTTTTCAGTTCGATTTCGATCGGCTCGATAATGCTGACGGCCACCTGCAACGGCTCATCGCCCAACACCACCAGCGGCGTAACCACCGCGCGAAAGCCGCGGGGCCCGGTGATAAAGCGGTAGCCCGCGAACATCGCGATTATCGCGGCAACGATCAGCAGGGAGTTGACGTGTTTGCGCATGACGCTGCACAGCATAGCTAAAAGCGCTTGGACGCGCACAACTCGACCTGGATTGTATCTGAGGATTAACTACGCTTGTTGCGACGCGGAAAGGGACGTTGTTTAACGACCATCGTACTGCGCGAGTTTTGAGGACGTCTCAAAGGCGCCCCGTGTTGTTCGGTGGCGTAGCGTGTAATAGGCTCTGTGCAATCTATGTCCTTTGACGGTCCCGCCGGACTCGGGCGCGCGCTGGCCGCGCGTCGCGGGATGACAGCCCTGGCAATTTATCTGCTGCGGCTGGCGCTGCTGTGCTTCTGCGTAAGCGAGATCGGCTTTAACGCGCTATCGGCCCGCCTCGACCTGGGGCTGATCGATCCGCTGTTCGACATTCTCGGCCAATTCGACCTGTATCGCGCGGCGTTCTACGGCACGCTGCCGGCGTTTCTGTTGTTGCTGCTGTTGCCGCGCAACGGCCCAGCGGACCTGCGTGGGACGCATTGGGGCGCGCTGTGCCCGGCGCTGGGGATCGTGGCCGGAGCGCTGCCCGCGGTGGCGATCTCAATCGCCCGGCCCGACGTCCCGCCCAGCCCCTGGCTGGCCGTGCCCTGCGCCCTCATCGGACTCAACGTCTGGGTGCTGTGTCGGGTGCACTGGGCCGGACGTCTGAGCGAGGGCGGACGCAAGCTGCTGCTGCGCCTGGCGGTCATGGCGGATGTGTTGCTGCCGCTGCCGCTGTGGTCGGCGTCGTCAGCGAGGCGTCCGCTGCTCTTCGCCTGGCTGCGGCCGATCCCGGCGCTGATCGTGTGCTCCAGCGTACTTGTGCCGCTGCTGCTGCTGCCGCGGCCGGTGACGGACTTTCCGCGCATCGACCCGGCCCTGAGCCAGCTACAGGCCGGCAGCTATTACAAACTCGAGCTCGACAGTCGCGATGGTGCGCTTTTACTGGCGCGGGATGACATACACCATCTGGTGCGGGTCGATCCACTACGCCCCGACGACGTACGGGACATCGGCCCGATCCGCGGCGGGATCCAAGGCTTGGCCCTGGACCAGGATGTCGGCCGGGTGCTGCTGATCACGCTCGCTGTTGGCCGCTCGCTGGTGCTCGATGCGGTCTCGCTGAAAACCATCAGCGAGCGCTCCACCAGCCGCGAGTTTGCCGACCAGACGTTGATCCAAACTTTCTGGGAAGCGCGGCGGCAAATTCTGTTCACCCTCTCGAACAACGCCATTGTGCTGTTCTGCCCGGACGGCGTAACAGTGCGGGCGCGCTTCAACATGGGTCAGGCCACGGACGCGCTGATCGATCCGCAACGCGACGAGATCCACGTCAACTCGCACTGGCTGCCCGAGAAGCTGCTGGCTCTGGATCCGCGCACGCTGGAGGTCAAGCGCTCGGTGCATTTACCGCGTTTCGGCGAGCGCATGGCCCTGGATCGCGAAGGTGACAGGCTGTTCGTCACCCATCCGATCGCAGGCTCGGTGAGCGTGGTCGACCTGACCGATTACCGTCTGGTGCATGAGCTGCGCGCGTTTCCCGGAGTTCGCGCCGTGGGCGTTGATCCGCAGCGTCGGCTGCTGCTGCTCGGCGGGTTCTCGCCGATCATCGAGCTGCGTTCACTGGATGATTTCTCGTTGGTCGCGCGCCTGGCTGCGCCGCCGTGGATGCGCTTCATCAAGGTCGACTCGGGCGCGGGCCGGGCCTACGTCACCACCAACGGCAAGGGGGTCTGGCAGCTCGACCTGGAGCGCGCGCTGAGTTCGCACTGCTCAGCGCTGCAACGGATCGATCCGTTCTACCTGGTGGCCGGACCGGCCAACCGTCTGATGCAGATCTTGCTGGACTGGCACAGCGGCGAGGAGGCGCCCACGGGCATCTACGGGCCGCCTGAGATTTTCATCGATGACTGTCCTGGCGATCTTTGGACCGCTCAAGTAGATTAATTTGCAGCCTCGGGCGTTGGGCGCGCGGGGGTAAAAATCAGCAGCCGGGGACAAGCAATGCAGAAGATCGTGTGGTGGCTGACGGCCCTGACGCTGGTCGTCGCCGCGTTGGCGCTGTGCGTGGCGTGTAGCTCGGGCGACGACGACGATGATGACGACGACTCAATAAACGATGACGACGATGACGATCAACAGTTGCTGATCGACGAGTTTGTGCGCTTCGAGGTCCAGGGCAGCGACTCGCTGCACGGCGATTACTCGGGCCTGGTCGAGGTGCGTGCCGCCGCCGAGGGGCCGAACTTCGCGCGCAGTGTGGCTTACGACGAGTTGACCTTCGACGACCCGTGGCTCGACGTGGAATACGAGGTGCACAGCGCCTGGTCAGGCGGGATCGATCTGTACAGCGGCGAGATCGCCCTAGAGCTCGAGGTCGCGGACTTCATGGCCGGCTACGACGGGCTGGAGCGCAACGAGCTCGACGGCGAGCCGATCGTGATCAACGGTCAGGCCGAGAAGCTTGACGCCGAATCGTTCCGCGTCGAGTACCGATCCGCGGATGACGCCGCGCGCGAGTTCAGCGCCGAGGAGAGCTGGACTCTGGTCGGCCCCTCGGAGAGTGAGCCGCTGTACGAGGACAACGACTATTTCGTCTCAAGCCACGAGCCGATGCCCGAGTTCCTGCACAACCTGATCTGGGCGATGATCACCGGCTACCACTCCCTGGAGTTCTACGAGGGTTACCGCGACCGTCCCGAGTTCCAGCTCGGCGTGCATTACTTCTCGCGCTTCCGTTCGGACTTCGACTGGTACCGCGAACACCCCGCCGCGCTACGCCTGCGCAACCGCTGGATCGACGAGATCAGCATGGCCGAGGAGATGATCCGCGCCCGCTCCTACTCGCCGACCCTGGCGCGCAAGGCGCAGTACTTCGACGCGGAGATGCAGTCCGTGTTCCTCAATCCCCAAGGCATGGTCAGCCGCGCGCTGATCGGCTCGGACCCGCTGCAGATCCAGGAGTCGTACGACGGCCTGCTGTGGACCGGCTGCTATTTGGCGAGCCAGGCCTACCGCTATTTGGAGACCGCGGACCCCGAGGCGCTGGCCAACTGGCTGCGCGCCCTGGAATCGTTGTTCCTGTGCCAGGACGTAGTGCAGGATCCCACGACCTTCGCGCGCACCGTGCGCTATCACGACGGCGAGCCCCCCGAGGGCTGGCACCAGGCCGATCCGCCCTACGAGCAATACGATTGGCGCTCGCCGGGCAACAACGACATGATCCAGGGATTGTTCTACGGCTACACCATCTCCTGGCTGCTTTTGCCCAACGAGCCGGAATATGACGCGTTGCGTCAGGGGATCGCCCAGCGCGCGGCGCTGATCGCCGATCACAACGGGGTCGCCCTCGACGGCCAGGTCAATGAGCTTCGCGCCTGTCTACTGGCCTACATGACCACCGGCGAGCAGCGCTTCTTTGAGCGCTACGAACAACTGGCCGTGGGCTACCTGGATACGTGGCACAGCATCGGTAACGGGATGATATACGCCTGGGGCATCTCCGATTGGTCCGGGCAGCATTTGAACACCGTGGGCTCGCTGACCTATTGGTTCCTGGTGCAGGCGGCGGACCCGGCGCGGATCGAGCTGCTGCAAGAGGGCTGGATCAACGGGATGCGCGGCTCGGGCCCCACGCGCCAGGCGCTCTGGCCCATCGCCTCCTACGCCTTTGCCGACCCGCCGACCGACCTGGACTGGGTGCTCGAGGAGTCGCTGTGGTCGTTGCGTGAGTTCCCCTATCCCAAGCAGAACTTCGAGATCGACCTGCGCGTCGATCCCGATTGGTGCGCCTCGCCCCTGCCCTGCCTGCCCTGGAAGTTCGACTGGATGAACGGCGGAAGGCACCAGGGGCTGTACTCGGTGCCGTTTTTCCAGCGCGACGTGAGCACCAACTACTTCGTCAGCGGGGCGTTCAGCTTCGAGGCGACCGCGTCGGACTGGAGCGACGGCGGCGGCGCGGACTATCTGCACGCCTACTGGCTGGCGCGCTTCTTCAACATCATCGGGCCCGAAGAATGATCCGCGGCGTTGCCGCCCCGCCTGCGCGATGCTCTATGTAGTCCGTGCTGCACTGAACCTGGCCGCGCTGATCGGCGTTTTGCTCTGGGCGCTCAAACGGCTCTACGGGCCGGACAACGACCATCCGTTCCACGCGATGGTGTCGCTGGTCGGCCAGCTCGACGTGCTGCACACGCTGTTCTGGGCACTGCTCCCTGTTCTGGCGGCCTTGCTGCTGACGCCGCGCCAGCAGCGTCGAGCCGCTAGGGTCGCGGCCACGGCGGTTGCCGGGAGCGCGGCCGCGATTTGCGGGGCGCTGGTGCTTTGCGCGCCGCTGTGGACCAGGGACTCGATTACTTGGCGCTCTCCTGCGGCGGCTGGTTTCGTAGCACTCAACGTTTTTAGCCTGGTGCGCTTGGCCCTGCGCCGGCCCCAGGAGCGCGGCCAACGGCTGATCGGCCGTCTGGTTTTGTTGGTCGATCTCTGCGCACCGGCCGCTTGTTGGGCCTGCCGGGCGCCGCGGGGCAAAGTGGTGGGGAACATCGCCAGGCTGTTGCCTGCGGCCGCTGTAGTGCTGACCGCCTACCTGCCGTGGCTGCTCGCGCCATTGCCGATCGACACGATGCTTCGTGAGTCCGACAGCCTAAGGCAGCTACTGCCCGGGCCGTTCTACCAGGCGCTGGTCTTACCCTGGAGCGGGGAGCTGGTGTTGACCGACATGGGCAGCCGAGCGCTGCTGCTGGTCGATCCTGACGCGCCCGAACAGCACCGGCGGGTCCAACTCGATGACAGTGCCGCATTTCAGGCGGTGGCCTTGGACGAGGGCTCGCGCCGGCTGCTGTGCCTGGACGTGGACACGAACCGTAGCGTGGTGCTCGACGCGGCGACCCTCGAACAGCTCGAGTCGCGGCCGATCCGGCCGCCGCAAAACGCCTTGAGCCAGTGCCGCACCAGCTGGTTTGCCGAGCGCGGTCTGCTCTACGCCTATTGCGCCACCGGCCTGTACGCGTTCTGCGCCGATGGACTGACCCTCAGCGGACGTTACCCCGGGCTGCCCGGAGATCTGCTGCTCTCCTCAACGGGCGACACGCTGCTGCTCGCTGCCTGGGACCAGCCATTGATGGCCCTCGACCCAAAGACCCTCGAGCCGTTACGACACGCTGCAGTGCCGGCGAGGGTCGAACGACTGGCCCTGGATGCCCAGCGCGGACGGCTGCTGCTGTCGGCGCCGATGCTCTCCGAGGTACTGGTCTTTGACGAGCAGACCCTCGCGCCGCTGCCGAGCATCAGCGCGTTTCCCGGCGTGCGTGTGATTGCGCCGATCCCGCAGCAGGGGCTGTTGCTGCTGGCCGGACTCTCGCCGCTGTTGG
Source organism: Candidatus Alcyoniella australis (assembly GCA_030765605.1). NCBI lineage: Bacteria > Candidatus Lernaellota > Candidatus Lernaellaia > Candidatus Lernaellales > Candidatus Alcyoniellaceae > Candidatus Alcyoniella > Candidatus Alcyoniella australis. The sequence goes on along the minus strand of JAVCCG010000066.1, from coordinate 18,137 downwards.
AGCTGCGCAACCTTGACCATGGCGATCGCCTGGAAGGACGGCTGCGCGCCCCACCCTGGATCCGCTGGATCGCCGTGGACTCGCAGCGCCGCAGGGCCTACCTGGTTTCCTGCAGTCACGGGCTGTGGCTGCTAGACCTCGATCGCGCGACCCCCGGCCCGGTCCGGAGGCGGTTGCAACGGCTCGACCCGTTCTATCCCCTGGCGAACGTTTTGGTCAGGAAAGCGCAGCGTCTAGCCGGCTGGCAGGCGCACTCGTTCGACCAGCCGCCCCAGTTTCCCGAGTCCACTGCGGATGTCAGCTGCGACGGGCCAGCCTGGACAGAATCGTCGAGCACGGATTACTGAGCGGCCGCCCGCTGTGGCATCATAGAAGCTGACTCGAAATTCAAGGGAGCGACCCATGCGAGACGCTAAGCTGCGCTGGATCTGGATATGCTTACTCTTAGCGCTATGCGCGCTGTTGGCCTTGGCCGCGGCCTGCGAGTCGGACGACGACGATGACGACGACGGCGAGCCGGAGGGCGACGACGATGCCGGGGACGACGACGACGCACCAGGCGATGAGGTCGAGGTGCTGGTCAACGGCGACGAGCTGTTGATCCGCAACCGTTACGTGGCCGTGCTCTACCATCTGGATCGCGGCGTGTACGACGTGCTCGACGCCGCGAACTTCCCGCTGCTGTTCAACGTGCGCGCCGTGGCCCAATCCCATGTGCTGCTGCCGGCGCAGATTTGGCGCAGCTCCGATGGCTACAGCGCGACCTGGGAGTCGGCGGACGCGCAAAACGCATTGGGCCAGGGGATGACGATCAACGTTGCCCTCGCCAGCCTGTTCGGCGGCCCGGGCCTGAAGCAGAGCTTCACATTGCTCGACGGCAAGAGCTGCGTGCTGATGCAGTTCGAGCTGATCAACGACACGGCCGAGCTGCTCAATCTCGGCGCGCTCTATCCGCTCTACAACGATCCGGTGGACTCGGCGCTGAACCTCGGGGCGCAGGGCGACCTGCGCGTGCTGACCAACGGATTTCTCAATGCCATCGACTTTGCCGAGCCGCTGCTTCCCGGCACCGCGGGCTCGCTCTCGAACTGGAGCGCGCTGTTTTACAACCAGGTCAGCGGCGTCAGTCTGTCGCTGGGATTCCTGACCTTTGAGCACGCCCTGCCGGTGATCTACAACGAGCCGTTGCATGGAAACGATCTGGGAATCGCCCTGCGCGCCGACTGCGAATACGATCCGCCCACGCCGCTCTACCCTGGAGGCTCGCGGATCTCCGAGACGCTGATTTTTGACTTGGGCCAGAGTACGCCGCAGCTGGCGCTGGAGACCTACGCCGAGCGGCTCAAGGCCTGGCTGGGGATCCAGACCTGGCTCGAACGCCATCCGGAGATCGGCGTGCCCGTGGGCTGGAACTCCTGGTCGGGCAGCTCGTCCACGGGCGGCTACGGCACGGACATCAACGAGCAGATCATCGTCGAGAACATGGACTTCGCCGACCGCGAGCTGCGGCGCTGGGGCATGAACTACTTCCAGATCGACGACGGCTGGCAGACGGCCAAGGGCGACTGGCTGGTCAACGCCGCGCGCTTCCCCGACCACGGCGATCAGAACGGCATCGAGTGGTTGATGCAACGCGCCAAGGATCTGGGTTTTCATACCGGGCTGTGGGTCGAGGCGTTTCACGCATCCACGCATTCGCAGGTCTACAACGAGCATCCCGAGTGGATCACCAAGCCGCTGTACGGCGTGGTCACGGGCGACGGCCCGACGCTGGATCTGTCCAATCCCGAGGTGATCGAGTATCTGACCGCGCTCACCACGCGCCTGCGCGACTGGGGCATCGAGTGGTTCAAGCTCGACTTCGCCTACTGGACGATGTTCACGCAGGATTGGTACGACCCGTCGCTGACGCGCATCGAGTACTACCGTCGCGGCGTGCAGGCTCTGCGCCAGGGCCTGGGCGAGGACGTGTTTCTGCTCAACGTGGCGATCCTCGGCCCCAACTTCGGCCTGATCGACTCGATGCGGATGACCCTGGACACCATGCCCGCCTGGGAAGGCGAGAGCGAAGACCCCTACGGGCCGCTGGCGATTACCGAGAACCAGGGGCTAAAGCCGCAGTACCGTGAGGCCGCGCGGCGCTACTATTTCAACGGCCGAGTCTGGGTCAACCATCCGGACCTGATCTTTTTCCGCTCCCACTCCGAACCGCGGATTCCGCCGCTGACCCTCGACGAGGCGCGGACCTTTGCCACGGCCGTGGCCTTGCAAGGCGGCCTGGTCAAGATCGGCGACCGGCTGGTCGACCTCTCGGGCGAAGCCGTGGACTCCCTGCGCCGGATCATTCCGCCCACGGGCGTGGGCGGCAGGCCGCTGGATCTGTTCACCCGCGAGTTCCCCGAGGTCTGGGCCCTCGAGGTCGCGGATTTCGACGAGCCGTACTTTGTGCTCGGCCTGCTCAACTGGGGGCTCAATCGCGACCTGACTCAGGTGGACTATCCGATGATCGTTGACCGCGATCGCCTGCTGGGCGCGGACTTCGCGCAGGCCGGACTCGATCCGCAGCAGACATATCTGGCCTTCGAGTTCTGGACCCAGAGTTTTATGGGCGAACAGCAGGGCGAGCTGTGGATCACTGTGCCCGCGCACTCGCCGCGAGCGGTGGCCCTGCGGCCCAAGCTCGGGCGGCCGCAGCTGTTGGGCACCAACCGCCACGTGCTCGGCGGCGTGGGCGTGATCGACTCGCTGGAATGGGACGCGGATCAGCTGACCCTGAGCGGCGCGCAGCAGGGCTCGATCGGCACGGCCCATGCGCCGTTCGCGCACCAGATCTCGATCTACATTCCCCAGGGCTACTCAAGCGCAGCGGCGCAGGTCGAGGCGCCCACGGGCTACGCCATCGACAACCAGCAGTGGAACGTCGCCGGCCGGGTCGGCACCCTGAACTTCGAGGTGGTCCAGGTTGACAAGGCGCCGGGCAACGGCGAGCCGGACTGGTTCCCGACAATCCAGTGGCAGATCGAATTCACCGACAGCTTGGAGCTGTAGCAAGGCACGCGAGCGGACCATGCTCGTTGCCCAACGGCGCTCGCCGCGACGTATCAGGCCGGGCTACTCGTAGATCGGCGGGTTGATCGGAACCGCGTCGGGCAGGCCCAACAGTTCGCCGAGGCTGAAGCCGACGAACGGCTGTTGCGGTACCGGGATGCCGCCGGCCGCCACCCAGAAATGCAGGTCCGCGGGCGCGAAGACCATCTGGTAGATCGCGCCGTTGGTGGCAATGCTGCCGTTGTTGTCGAACTCGTCGGCCGGGCTTTCCAGCCCTGTGTAGGGGTCGACCCGGTCGCGCATGATTCCGACCATCGCCTCGGCGTCGAGTGTGCCGTAGAGGCTGTCCGCACCCGCGGGATCGAGCAACTGCTCGAGCCGGTCGAAGCGCAAGCGGCTGGATACGCCCACCGGGTCCGCGTCCAGATCACGGGTCTCGGGCGCCTCGAAATGGTTGGTGGCCCAGACCACTCCGTCTTCAAGCTCACGAATCCCCACGGCCTGAGCCGTCATCTCAAACACCGCGCCGCGCTTGGCAACGCCGTCGGCCACGGTGATCACCGTGACGCACATGTGGTCGGTGGACTGCACGATCGAGACCGCCTCGTCCATTGAGTGCGCGTTGCTTAGCAGGTGCCCCACCAGCTGCACGTGGCTGCGGCCGACGAAGTCGTGCTGGCTGTTGTCCAGCGGGTCGGCCTCGTTGGAGGCGATGGAGAGCCCCTCGGCGTTGATCCCCGAGTAGGGGCTGAGGTTGCCCGGGAAGCCGATGAATGCGTGCGGGATGCCGTCGGTGGGCTGGCGCACGAAGATTACCGGGTAGTCGAGCATGAAGTCGATCTTGTCCCAGTCCAGGCTGCGCGCGTGGTACAGCGAGCCGTCGGCCGTGGCCGGCCCGGTGGCGATCGCCTGGCTGCAGCCGGGCTGCAACAGATCCTTGTCAAACGGCAAATAGAAATCGCCGAGGAACTCGACCAGCGCGTCGCCGAAGTTCAGCAGCAGGCACAGGTCCATGGACCAGCCCACGTCCCCGGCCGCATCGCTCAGGCCGCGGCATTCCTCCAAGACCTCGGGGTAGCTGTTCTCATAGGCCAGGTCGACCAGGCCCAGCGTGCGCAGCACGTCCAGCGCTAGGTCCATCGGGATCAGGCTGTTGAGCCAGTCGTAGCCCGCGGCCAGCTCCTCGTGCAGCAGTTGGCCGTGCTGATAGCCCATCTCGTAGGGCGTGCCGCCGAGCCAGACGATGGAGAAGCGCTCGTACTGCTCGCGATGCGGCGGCACCGGCTCCCAGTCCTCGTCGTCGTCATCGTCGTCATCGTCGTCAACCGCGTCGTCGTCGGCCTGATCGTCGTCGTCATCGTCGTCATCCTGGTCGCAGCCCAAGGCAAACAGCAGCGAGCAGCACAGCAGCAGGATCGTCAACAGGGCGAGTAGGTAGCGCATCATTTTCCTTCTCCCTTGGCTTTGGCGCATCACTTTATCCGAAGAAGGGAATACTGGCTATAATCCACTATCCACCCGTCAATGGGAGTGCAGGTCGAGGTGCAAGGGCTGATTAGACTCTCTCGCAATCCAGGGCTACGCGCGCTGCTGTTCTATTTGTTGCGCGCGCTGATCCCGCTGCTGCTGATGGTCGGCTTTCTGCGCGACCGCCTGACGCGGATGATGGTGCAATCGATGTTCGGCACCAGCCTGAATCTGCTGGGCCAGCTCGACATCTATTGCTCGCTGTTCTACGTCGCACTGCCTGTGTTCGCGCTGCTGGTGCTGACCCCGTCGCGCGGGTCGAGCAATTCCAGGGCCGGGATTTCGTTCACCGCGGCGCTGATAATCTCCGTGGCCGCCACGTGGCTGCTGGCCGCGGCACCGTTTCGCACCCGGCCCGAGATCCCGCACGGCGGCTGGCCATTGGTCGCGGCGTTCTACGTGGGAGCCAACCTGTTCTTTCTGATCGGCTGCCGCGCCTCGGCGCGGATCTGCGACATGCTGTACTCGGCCGCGCGTCGGGCGGTGCTTATCGCCGACCTGCTGCTGCCGATGCTCGTTTGGTCGGCCTACCGTCGTCAGGGACCGTGGTACCTAAGTCCCGCGCGACTGCTGCCCGCGGGGCTGCTGTGCATTGTTCCGTTGCTGCCTTGGCTGGCCACGCCGCTGGATGTGATAACCGACCGGCCGCAGGCCGATCCGCAGTTGCGGCAAATTTGGCAGCAGGGCTGCTACCAAGTGCTGTGCGACCCGGCGGACGGCTCGCTGATCCTGGCCCAGGACGGCGATGGACGAATCGTGCGTCTCGATCCCGCACGGCCCGAGCGTTGGGTGGAGCACGAGGTCGAGCCCACAGCGCGCCAGGTGCAGGCCGTGGCGCTGGACAGCGTAGCGCGCAAACTGATCTACGTTGCCCCGTCAGCCAAGCGTTCGTTCGTGCTCAACGCGGACACCCTGCGCCTTGAACGCGTGATCGAGCTCGACCAACGCTTCGAGCGGATGAACCTCTGCCGCACCTGGTGGGACGGACAACGGCGGATCCTGGCGGCGAGCTGCACCCAGGGCAGCGTGCTGGTCTGCGCGGACGGCGCCACGCTGATCGCGGCCCAGGGGGTCTACGGCAGCCACAGCGACCTGCTGCTCGACCCGCAACGCGACGTGATCCACGTGGTCAACATCTTCCCCGAGCAGTTGATGATGCTTGATGCGCAGACCTTCGAGGTGCTGCGAACTATGCCGCTGCCGGCAAGTCCCAACCGCATCGCCATCGCCACGGATTCACGGCGACTGTTCATCAGCCACCCGTTGTCGGGCTTGGTGCTGGTGGTCGATGCCGACAGTTACCAGGAGCTGGACCGGGTGAGGACCTTCCCCGGCGTGCGCGTGATGGCTGTGGACGCTGCGCGCGGATACTTGATCCTCGCCGGGCTCTCGCCGCTGATCGAGGTCCGCACCCTCGACGGCCTGGAGCTGATCGACCGCCTGTGGGCACCGCCCTGGGCGCGCTGGATCGATCTGGACCCGACCGGCGATCGGGCTTTTATCTCCACGGCAAACCACGGCGTGTGGGAGCTCGACCTGGGTGCAGACCGCTCGCAGCGTAAGCACGACCTGTTCTTCGATTTGCTCAACCTGGTCAGCGGCCTAGCGCAGAACAGGCTGCTAGGGTTGCCCCGCGACCAAGGGGAGCTCGAGCAGCCTGAGACGCTGCTGCTGCACACGGGCCCGTGTCCGGAAGCCGCATGGCTTGATCCGGCCGACACCGCGCCGGGGAGCGGCCGATGATCGACGACTGGCGCGTGCGGCGCTCGTGGCGTAGTGCGGCGTGCCTGGCCGCCCTGGCGCTGATCCTGCTGCTGGCCTGCCTGGCCTCGATTGCCGAGTTGTTCGAGCACCGCGAGCCCGTCAAGCCGCAGCAGTGGGAGAATGTGACCTCGTGGCTCGCCGGGCCGGCCTTCGTGCGTCCCGGCTGGCTGTTCAAGTCCGCGGACTACGTGTCGCACGAACCCTCGACCGCAGTGGCGCGATTTCCTGTGCGCAAGGCGGAGTGCGCCTTTCGCGTGTTCATCGTCGGCGGCTCGTTCGCCATGGGCTTCCCCTACGTCTATCCCTCGGACGCCCGACGCACCATCGGCGGCATCGACAGCTGGGCGCGCGAGCAGCTCGCGGCGCGCTACCCCTCGGCGCAAATCGAGCTGATCAACGCTGCAACCTGCGGCGGCAATTCGCACAAGGTGCTGCAGGTCGTGGAGGAACTGCTCGAGTATCAGCCGGACCTGATCGTGGTGATCAGCGGCAATAACGAGGGAACCGTGCTCCCCGACGGCCCGCAGCCGCCGCCCCTGTGCTGGGCAATGGGACGCGGACTGGACGCGGCCCTGGGGCGATCCCCTGTGGCCGAACAACCGCTGCAGGACCTCCACTGGTGGTTCGAGCGCAACTTGGAGCAGGTCGCCGACCTGGCTCAGGAGCGCAACGTCAAGCTGGCCCTAGCCACGCTGCCGGTGAACCTGCGTTACAATAAACCCACCGATCGCTATCGCTTGCCGGCGGGGTCGCAGCCCTCGGACCTGGCGCGGGCGCTGTATGCGCGTGGACGGTTCGCCGAGGCGGCCGAGCTGCTCGCCCCGCATCCCGGGGGCGAGTCGCTGTACCTGATCGGACGCTGCCACGAATCGATGGGGCGTTATTCCGCGGCGCGCGAAGCCTATGCCGAGGCGGTCGAATACCAGCGCTTCAACCGCATCTCGCCGACTCAGAATCGCATCGTCCGCGCCGTGGCCCAGCGGCACGGGCTGATGCTGATCGATATGGAGCGGGCGATCAACGAGCGGGCGCCGCACGGCATCCCCGGGGACGAGCTGTTCGACTGGTCCTGCCACTTGCACTGGTATGGCTATTGCGACCTGGGCCTGCTGCTCGTCGACCAGATCGTTGCCGCGGGCCTGGTGCGCCCTGCGCCAAGCGAGCCGCTGCCCGGGCCGAGCCGCGAGGAACTGCGACAGCGCGTGGGACTCGACGATCAGTATCTGGCGCGCTTCAACCTGCCGCGATAGCCGTTATCCATCGCCCCGCGCCGAGTCGCGCTTGATTAGGCTTACCTGATATGGGTGCTTGTTCTAATTCGGTTCGATGTCCGTGTGCTCGAAGCTCAGCACGCCCTGATCCACCAGGCTCTGGTACTGGATCAGCAGCTCGTCGGCCAGGTCCGCGGAGTTGTCCGCGGAGTAGACCAGCAGCATCAGCGGCCAGACCAGGTCCTCGATTCCCCAGCCCGCGGGCCGCACCTTGACGTAGCCGTGGCTCGTGCCGCAGTACAGGTCGTCCACGGTGGTCGGCGGGTTGAACTCCGGGCTGAGCAGCTCGTCGACCACTGATTGGTAGTCGGCGTTGCCCGTGTCGCCGAACTTGAAGGCGTAGGCCGCGATCAGCCGCCGCCAGAGGTTGCGCCGTCCCTGGGACGCGTCGCGCAACAGCTCGCCGGGGAAGATGAACTCCCAGTGCGCCCGCGGCTGGTCGGACATCAGCAGCGCGCCTAAGTACTGGTTGAGCGCGGTCAGCCCGCTGTGCGCCGGCTCGAACAGCTCGGAGGCCAGCTCGACCGTGCCGATCAGCGCCCCCAGGTCGAGCAGCGCGCCCATCAGCTCGTCGCCCGCCTGCCAATGGATCAGCTCGCGGCCCGAGACCTGTTCGAGCCAGTCCGCGGCCATCATCCCCATGAACGAGAGGTTGGGCGGATTGGCGCACGAGCCCTCGAACAGCACGTAGAGGTTGTACAGCGGCCCGTGATCCGGGTTGAAGCGCGGCCCGCGCAGGTAGTCGACGATGCGCTCCATGTGGATCACCACGTCGCACAGCAGCTGCTCCTCGTCGGCGTCCAGCGCGTCGAGGCCTTGGAACACCGTGTAGAGGGTGTAGTAGCCGGTGAGCACTCCGTAGTACTGGTCGCGCGAGACGTTCTTGCGCTCGCGGCCGGTCCGCTGGTCGGCCACGCTGTTGTTGTGATGAAAGTGGATGCCCTGCTCGTCGAGGGTGAGGGTCATCAGGTTCGGCTCATCGCTGTAGTAGAGATTTTTCATCTTCGGCCCGCGCTGCAAGCGGCCGTCGCGCGGACCCACGTCCAGCGGATCCGGGCCGTCGATGGTCAGCTCGTCGTAGTACAGCAGCGCATCGACCATCTGGCGCAGCCGCCGCAACGTACGCCGATGGCGCGTGGCGCCGTACTCCGCGGCCAGGGCCGAGAGCAGGTTGCCGGTGAACAGCGGGCTGTCCTCGTCCACGAACGAGGGCTCCCAGGCCCAATATTCGTCGACATAGTGGCCGCCCCCGCCCCAGTCGGGGTTGCGCCACATGCCGTACTTGGCGCTCATCAGCCGCTGCTCGTCGCTCAGTCCGGCGTCGTTCCACACCTCGGGGCGCACGCGCCACTCGTCCATCTGGGTCTCGATATTGCTACGGCCGATCTCGCTGTCGATGAAGTCCTCGCGCCCGGTGCCCTCGAGCAGATGCAGGTATTGCGAGTCGTTGTTGAACGCGCCGAGGATCTCGGTCCAGTGGTAGAACTTCCAGTAGCGCTCGATCACCGCCGGGTTGAGCTCGATCTGCAGCGAACCGTTGTGATCAATCGGCGGCGATGGCAACAGGTCGGGAACCGCGTAATCCGTTGCGCGTTGCAGCCGATCAAGCATGCTTAGCACCAGCAGCAGGGCGATGCGCGTTTCGCCGCGCTGGGTCGCACTCAGAGATTGATCGCGCTCCAACGCGGCCTGGGACAGGGCCAGCCCCTTGCGCAGCTGCGGCGTGCGGCCGCACACCAGCGCCTGCAATGCTCGATGGCGATCAAGGGCCGCAACGTGCGGGTCGTTGATCAGTTCGCGGGAGCGCGCGATCAGCCCATTGATCTTGTACGCGGCGTCGGCGGTGAAGCGATTGCGCGGCAGGCCCGGAGCGTCGGCGCGCTTTTCGTCGGGCAAGGCCCAGTCCTCGTCGCGGTAGAACAGACAGCGGTCGTGCAGCGGCTCGATTGCGCCGTCGTCATCCTCACCGCCCACATCATCGTCGCCCGCGTCGTCGTCCCCCGGCGGGTCGTAGCCGTGGTAATCGTTTTTATCCGCTTCGCAGGCAGCCAGCAGCAGCATCGCGGCCAGGACCACGGCTAACAACGCCGCCACGAGATGCAGGCGTCGGCTCATCGTTGTGGATCTACTCCGGTGCGATACGGTGCGCCAGCAGCGCCGCGCCGAAGCCGTTATCGATGTTGACCACGCCCACGCCGCCGGCGCAGGAGTTGAGCATGCCCAGCAGCGCGGCCACGCCGCCGAAACTCGCGCCGTAGCCCACCGAGGTCGGTACGGCCACCACCGGTCGGTTGACCAGCCCGGCCACCACCGAGGGCAGGGCGCCTTCCATGCCCGCAACCACGATCAACGCCCGGGCCTGTCGCAGGCTGTCGATCACATGCAGCAGGCGGTGGATTCCGGCCACGCCCACATCAAAAATTCGCTCTACGCGGTGTCCCAAATGTTCGAGCACCGCCGCCGCCTCCTCGGCCACCGACTGGTCCGACGTGCCTGCGGAGACTACAGCGATCAGCGGCAGCTTGGCAGCGCCGGGATACGGCGTGCGCAGGGTGCGCGACAGCGGGTCGTAGCGCGTAACGTCGAACTCGCCGCAAAGCTGGTCGCCCCAATCCTGATCGAGGCGCGAGACCAGCACCTTGCCGTGGGCCTCAAGGGAGCTGCTGATCAGCTTGCGCAGCTGATCGAAGGTCTTGCCCGGTGCGAAGATCACCTCGGCCACACCGGTGCGCTGTTCGCGTTGCACGTCGAGCCGGGCGAATCCCAGCTCCTCGTAGCCGCTGAGCTGTTCCAGCGCCTGCTGCTGATCGATACGTCCCTCGACCAGCCCCTCGATCAGTCGTTTGATATCGTCGCGGTTCAATCGACGCCCCTTTCCTTGGATCAATCCGGCCCCTGATAACGCATCATATTATAAACAAGCCGCCTGGCGAACCGTATAGATTTGAGGACAGCTCGGCTTTCACTTTACAATAACAATGCCGTACGACGATGGTCGAGGAGCATAAATTAAAATGCGAGGTGGACGCTGATGGTAAATCCGGCGCAACGATTTGGTCTCGGGCTGTTGCTGATCGTCGCCCTGGTGTTGATCGCGGCCCTGTGCCTGGGCGCCTGCGAGGGCTCGGACGACGACGATGACGACGAGGTTGCCGACGATGATCTGGGCGACGACGACACGGGCGATGACGATCAGCCGTTTGAGGTCGGATTCGCGCGGGTCGAGTTGCCTGTCGAGCATTCGGTAATGATGGGCGGCTACGGCACCTACTTTCTCAGCGACTACTTTTGCCGCTGGTCCAGCGGGACGCACGATCCGCTCTACGCCACGGCTGCGGCCTTTGCGCCTAGCGACGCCGAGCCGATAATCGTGATCCACATCGACGCGGTGGGCGTAATCATCACCGAGGTCGAGCGCATTCAACAGCAGATCAGCGAGGCGCTGGCCATCGCTCCGGAGCGGATCGTCGTCTGTTCGAGCCACTCCCACGGCGCACCGGACACTGTGGGCATCTGGGGCGTAATGCTGCCGCCCAAGACCGGACGCGACGATGACTACATCGAGGCGCTGGTCGCCGGAGCGGTGCAGGCGGGTCTTGACGCCTATCAGGCGCGCACTCCGGCCACCCTCGAGTTTGCCGCGGGTACCGAGTCCGATCTGCATTACAACCCGCAGACCACGGTCGACGATGCGGCGATCACCGATGACAACACCTCGCTGATGGTGGCGCGCGACGCGGCGGGCGAGCTGATCGGTACGCTGTTTAATTGGGGCTGCCACCCGATGGTGATGGGTCCGCAGAACAGCGAGATCACCGCCGACTACCCCGGGGCCTACTACCGGCTGATGGACGCTGAAATCGGCGGGATCAACATGTACGTCAACAGCTCGCTGGGGGCCACGGTCCACCCGCAGAATCCCGAGTACGGCTTTGAGATCGACGGCAACCAATGGGGCACCTGGGAGGACGTGGACAACTTCGGCCGCGTGCTGGCCGACGATGCCCAACTGCTGCTGCTGCAGGCCCAGACCCTCACCGACTACCGCGTGCACCTGGTGCACAAGGAGATCTACGGCAAGCTCGAGAATCCGCTGTTCGCCATGGCCGGCGAGCTCGACCTGATCCCGCGCGACATGCCGCCACTGGGCGAATACGGCGCGACCACCATGACCGCGTTCTCCATCGGCAACGTACGCTTCGGCACGGTGCCCGGCGAGCTGGTGCCCGACCTGGGCCTGGAGTGCCGCGCGCTGATGGGCGGCGACCACCAGTTCCTGATCACCTTGGGCATGGACTGGCTGGGCTACATCATGACCGAGGAGCAGTACCGCAAACTGACCTACATCTACTTCTCGATCCTCTCGGTGGGACCGGAAATGGGCCCGAAGGTAATCGAGGAATACACCGAGATCTTCAACGCCTGGCCGGAGTAAGAGCGACCGAGCCCGTAGCGGAATTTTTCCTTGACATCGGGCTGTATTAAATTACAATTCGTCTTAGGCCAAGTTTTGTGCTCGATATTTGATTCGCGAGTTTTGACTGTTTATCTCTATGGGGTCGGAGTACGGGGAAAGTTTCAATCGGGCAATAATTTAATATCGCGTTGCCGTAATTTCACCGGAACTCCATACTTTAGGTGAGATGAGAATATCAGATAAAATATTCATCAGGTTAGCGGTCGCTGTCTTGGCTCTCGCGCTGCTCGCCGTGGTGCCGGCGTTTTTCATCTCCCACCCATCCAACGCGACGGTCTTTAAATATTACATTATCGTCTCGGTGATGATCGTTCTAGCCGCGAGCTGGCTTTGCGAGCGCAAGGGGTGGAAGACCTGCCAGAAAGTGGTGACCGTCGCGCTGTTGCTGATGTTGGCGACCACGTTTCTCTATCAATACAAGGGAAGGCTCAAGGATCTGGCGCTGGATCACAAAGTTCAGTCCTGGAACGCCTTTCACTACGTGCTGGGCACCAAGTACTTCGACGAGTTGGGCTACTTCGACCTTTACAACGCCGTGATTTTGGCGGACACGGAGCTTGAAAAACCAATCTTCACCAAGCGCAACGTGCCCAAAGTCCGCGATATGTACACCTACGGCTTCATCTCCCGCAGCACCGCATTGACCAGGGCCAGGGCAGAGGGAGTACGGCGGCGCTTCAGCGACGAACGCTGGCAGCTTTTCAAGGAGGACATCCAGGCCATTCAAACGCAGCGCTCGCCCCGGCGTTGGGCCGGTCCGTTGCGTGATCGCGGCTTCAATCCGTCTCCGGCCTGGCTGATCATCCACCGCCCGCTGCTCAACGCGGTGGATATTCGCAACCCCACGACCCTGCAACTGCTGTGCAGCGTTGAACTGCTGCTGTACGTGCTGACGATATTGATCGCCTGGTGGGCCTTTGGCCTGCGCGCCACACTGGTCGGCGCACTGTGGATCTGCCTCTACCATGGCAACGACCGTCTGCTGGTGGGGAACTATTTTCATTACGACTGGCTGGTGCTCACGGTCGCTGCCGTGGCCCTTTATCACAAGGGACACCCGATAGCCGCCGCGCCGATCCTGGCCTATGCCGCGATGATGCGCGGGTTTCCGGGCCTGCTGGCCCTGCATCCGGCCCTGTGTTGGCTGCGCGACGTGGTGCGGCTGAAGATGCCCGCGCGCCGCTATACAGTGTTTCTCACGGCCCTGGGGCTGAGCTGCATCTTGATGATCGCCCTGGGAAGCACTACCGCTCGTGGGCCAGGGGCGTGGATGGAGTGGAAACAGAAGATCGAGATCCACAGCGCGAACCACATCAAGTCCGCCAACCGTGTCGGCATAGGCCGCCTGTCAGTGTTCGACTACAGCAAGGGCCGCGCGTACGTATCCTCAAAAAAGCGTGCCGAGCTTATTCAGCGCAACAAGACGGCCTATCACGCGGGCGCGGCGTTGCTGCTTGCGCTGACCGCCCTGGCCATGCTGCGCCGCGACGATCACACCGGGATGCTGCTGGGTTTTGCCGCGATCTTCGCAATGCTGATTTTGTCCCGATATTACGTGAGTGTCTGGGCGCTGCTGTTCACACTCCCGGCCCTGGACCGCCGACGAAGAGGCAACCTGATTGTCTCGCTATACATGTTTCTGCTGCCGGCAATCTACTACGCCCAACTGATCTACAAGTCCGACATGCGCCAGTGGTATACCTACTATACATTCAACGTCGGCATGCTCGTGCTGTTCCTGGGCCTGATCTTGTACTTCCTCCTACAAGATCTCACCTGGCTGCGAACGAGAAACCGCCAGAAAAAGCAGTGATTGCTTCGGGTAGAGTTATGGATGAGTTATGGGGAAGCAATCATTAATTATCATCTAAGACGCTGTTATATAAGATCAAAATTGGATCGGCCGTCAACGGTCATTTAAAATACGTGTCCCTATAACTCCTTGTGTCCGGCCCGGTTTCGGGGATTGGCGAGCAGGGAGGAAAGGCCTGTCTGCGCCGCTATGCTGATTGGGCGGCACGCCCAGTGGATCGAATCATGCACGGCCCAAAAAGGATCGGTGCGAATGGGTGTCTGCAAGGCACGCGAATAACACTTTCTGTAAACCGAACGGTTAATACGTTTTTAAGAGGTAGCGTAGCACTTCGAAGCTTTAGCGAAGTAGTGCGGTTATGGGTGTCCCCGGAACTCCCCCTCAACCGAGGCAACCTTCTTCGGTTTTACCTACCGGCCTTTTCAATGAGCCGTGAGACTAATTTTTCCGCGCTTTCATAGGCACTAGGGCGAGTTATTCGGATGTAGACCGGAACGCACATCGACGCCGTTGTTGAGAGGTTCTCTGCCTGTATTCGGAATTCCAAAGCACCACATACCTCATTCACGTCTTCGTCAATACAGAACTCTCCTTCAAATTTTTCATCTACATCCTCATGGCGCCATTGTTCGCACTCAAGACGGAAAGAAGACCTCGAATTTGTGTCCCGTTCTGTCTTGTAATAGAAGGCGTTCCGATCATGCAGAGGTTGACGCAATGCGGAACGTAGTTGATATAGCGGCCGAATAGCTTTTATCCCATTGGCTCTAGTCATTCTCCAAATGCCACGAGGCGCACACGGTGGCAGCGGCAGTTCCAAATTGTTCTGCTCTCTCGCGACTTCTTCGTCGTCCCCGTTATTGCTCCTGGCAGAAGGCATGATCGAAAACTTCTTGCCCTTTGCCAGTATCGTAACAAGGGAGTCTCTTGCGGGTCGGGTACCGGTGTTGCGCGCTGAAAAACAGAAAACTGGAGGCTTCGATTGTCGCCTAAGGGCTTCGTGATGATGCCGTAGTATATCTTCACATTGGCTAAGCCACTCCGGGTAAACTTGTTCATGGTAATTGGCTATATCGGCATCTGTTAACGGCGAATACAACCTCTTCTTCAGGCCATGAATCGGAGTCTCGAGCGAGCTGAAGTCCGTTTCGGGGGGAAAGAATTTCTCTATTCGTTGCATCAACTCCTGAACCTGTTCTTCAATCAAAGGCGTATGACTCACGAGCCCATAATCGAGCTTCTCGATTTTTTCACCATCGGCGTTCAAGCAGTTTATCTGAAATTGCGGCTCAGAATTTTTCAGCCGGGTTAGCTCGCTTTCGAGTTTTATAATCCTTTTTTCATCTTTTGATTTTTCTGGCGGTAAAAGCCAGTTATCGGGGATCATAGCGGTTGCAAGGCCGAGGGACTGGGCCATAACCAGAGGAATTGTATCGTGTGTCAATAGGCAAACTTCATCATCAGGATTTTCTGCTGCGAACTTATGAACCGTTCCGATCAGTTGGTGGTCACGCTCATTATAGTCTAGGCGATCTTCAAGGTCGGTGCTAGGTGCGCATTCTGCCTTGATGAGCAGCTTCACGCAGGGGTCGCTTTCCTTTACGAGGTAGGGCTGTTCTCCTCTCGTAATTTGCCGCAACAGACTCGATGTAGACCTAGCACGGCTTCCTGGGCGGTCGTTGCCTCTGAGTTTCAGTTGGTCGATCTCACGCAGAACCGGACTTGAAATGATCAAGTTCACTTCATTGAAGGCCGACCACGGGGACCAATCTAGTTGCTTCAGTGGTAGGCACTGGAGAAAGAGATTTGTGTCGGCAAAAAGGAAGACTACTGTTGCACTCATCGTCCGTGCCTGACTTGTTCAGCTAAGCTGCCCAATTTCGGGGCGAGTTATGGGGACACGATACTTAATTGACGGTTGACGACCGACATCTTTTAACCCTTATAGAGCAGTTACTTATAAGATAATTAAGTTTCGTGTCACTGGATCTCCGCATCTTTTTCATCTGTTTGGTCCAAGAACGAAGCGGGCGCGCTCTGTGCGCAACATTTCATAGGGGCTAATACACTTTACATTCAAACCAATGCAGGCGTTAGGTATCTTAATCTTTTTAATAGATGGAGCAGCTACTTCATGGGTTACAACCGTATGTCCGTGAGCAAGTGCGAAGGCCACCAGATAATAGTCTGCTACCTGAAAAAAGGTATTCACCGCTGCGGGATCGTAATCCTGTCCCACCGCCCAATTGCTTGCCTCGCCCAGCGCAGACAACATGGCTGAGTCTGGTTTCAGAAAAAACCCTGTGCCTCGTTGCGCCGCCCATGTCGCAAGCTCATCATTACCGGCGTGGATTTCGTCGCCGACTTTCTCGATGCTAAAAACCTTGTTTTTCGTATTGTTTTCAATAAGCCAATCCCAAAACGCCGGGCAAAAATCAAACCCATAATGGAGATTCTTCGCCTGGATGAACACGTTCGCGTCAAGAATATAGGCCATCAAGCAACCCCTAATTGATGACCAAGCTCATGAAATGTCGCCAGCTGACGAAAGCCCAGTAAACGAAACGCATCGCGATGCAGCGTCTGGCCTTCCAAAGTGCTAATAACAATGGCCCGTGCAAAGCGTTTGCTTACCCGGGCAGGTAAAGATAAATAGAAATCGCCCCCTTTGCCTTTAGAGGCTGCAATTGCACGAAGCCTTTCCAACTCATCGTCGTAGATATTCCAATATTCATCTCGGGACAGCTTGGCCGCATCATGGAGCCTTCTGAGAATCACAAGCGTGCTGACTTTAAACCGACGCGCTAGGCGGTCCATTTCCATACGCAGGTCGTTCTTGCTTTTATAAGCCTGTAGAAGATCGGCAATTGGAACCAGCAGCTCGGCAGCCACCTTATTGCACCAGGCCTCCACAGCACGGGAAGGCATCGTTGTCGGAGTGACATCGGACAGTGCGGATTCCCCAAGCCAGATATGAGCCAGCTCGTGGGCAAGGGTGAACATCTGCGCCGCCTTGGTGTCCTTTCCGTTGATAAAAACTAAAGGAGCCAAGGGGTCGGAAAGCGCAAATCCGCGAAATTCCTGCGGATCAAGCGGGCGACGTGTATTGCTGCCCACAATTCCACTCACCATGACCATGATGCCGAAAGAGTCTGCCTGTCCGATGAAATGGCGCAAGGCATCGGTCCAAGTGGACATATTACGGCGCTGCTCCACGCTGAAGCCAAGCGACTGTCGGATATTCTCTGCAACCTGTATTACGTCGGATTTTACGGTGTCGGAACCAACAAAGGGCAGCGGTACGTTTCCCATTGTTCGCGCGAAATCGCGATACCACTCTTGACGTTGCTGGCATATATAGATGGTATCCAGGAGGTCGGGGCTCGGATGCCCGATATACTGATTCCCGACAGTACGAAGGTCAGGGATGGGAACGGATTCTTTCGGAGGTTCTTGTAGAAAAAAATATCCAAAGGGTGCATGGGTCGCCTTTGCGAAGACCTCAAGCTGCTTAAGGGTCGGGCGCGCCTCTCCGCTTATCCAGTCCGGGAGCTTGCGAAAAGACCCCTTTTGCGACAACGAATCAACATCCAGCCCGGCACGTTTACAGGCCCAAATGAGCAACTCTGGTGGAACTTGAACGCGAATCATAATGCCCTCATGTGCCTTTGGCCTCTACCTCCATTATAACAGCTTTAATGTCGGCCCAGCTTAAGTAATCCCCCTTACTTCTCGATGGGGTATTTCTTGAACGCCAGGTAGCCCAGCAAGAGCAGCACACCGGCAACGGGTCCGGCGAGCAGGATGCCCCAGGGGTTTTCAAACGTATCGCCGCCGTATTTAAGCAGCAGCGGCGCGATGATCGTGGCCAGTCCGGCTGCGAACTTGGTCAGCAGTCCTTCCATGCCGTTGTACATCGCCTCGCGGCGGTAGCCGGTTAGTTCGGCGTCGAGGTCCACGATATCGGCGAAGATCGCGCGCGGCAGTACGAACACTGTGGCGATGGGAATCACCGCCATGGTGAAAATCGTCAGGGTGTGCAGCAGCACGATCACGCCGAACGAAAGCTCGGCCCCGCCAAGGAGCATGACCACCCAGTTGATCGCCCAGCCGAAGATCGGGAAGTGCTTCATGGTCACCAGCAGCGGCAGGCAGAGCGCGAATATGCCGTTGCCGATCAGGAACACCTTTTTCTTGCCGACCCGGGCCGACCATTTGTAGACCAGCACGAACGCGG
>JAVCCG010000065.1 GCA_030765605.1 Candidatus Alcyoniella australis | reverse complement strand
TGCGAACCAGACAACTATCTCAACGTATTTCGGACCGGCAATCCGAAAAAAGCTCAACCTGATTTCAGCCGAGCGCCTACCCAATAATGTTATTCAACATTATTACCCTCCTCCCATTTTTCGATGCGGAGAAAGTCGTGGCGCTACGACCAGAGGACTACGCGAGTTTTGCCCCCGGCTCAAAGCCGGGCGCGGAGAGGCTCGTTGGATTATGACCATGGTTGCTCGCGTGCATTGCTGCAGCTCCAAGCTGCCGCGAGCTTTGCACCGGCTCATAGTCGGCCCTGCTCGCGCCCACCAATATTGTTGAACAACAATATTCCCCACACCCACACATCGTCAGATCGCGGGAAGTTGCAGCGACTGGTCCGAGGGTCTGCCCGTGGCGCTCTCCAAGCTGTTGATCCAATCCTCGGCCTTGCGCACCGACCAGGCCACGGTCTCCTCGCCGGTCTCGGTGATGAAATGAACGTAGAGCAGCGGAACGCCCAGTGAGGTCCCGGCGTGATACTTCTTCAGGCCGAAATCCTTGATGTTGTTCATCGGGATCGAGAGCTCGAGCTTGGGCTTGGCCCGCAGGAACCACAGCTCGCGCTCGGTAAGCAGCAGCGCGCCGTTGCCCCGCGTCTGTTGCTCCCCCTTGGATTCCAGGCCGATGAAGTTGGCCTGAACATCGTGCATCAGCACTTCCTGCTGCTGGAACTTCTGCGCGATTCGCGCGGCCATCGATAGTTTGACGAACCCGGCGATCGATTTAATAACCGCGATCGCCAGTAAAACGACGATCAACGCTGACAACAGGATTTTAATAAACAGCACCATCGCGCTCTCCATGGTTGGGAAAAGCATTCTACCAGCGAAACTCAATTCCAGACAGGGGCAGGGCGCTCGCGCCCCAATCCGCGCTCCGACAATCGAACGCCGCGGTCCGGAATCTGGAGGGCCGGGGTCACTGCGCCTGGTTCCAGCTGTGTACTCTGTGCTGAAAAACTCCCTATAAAACAGACGTAAAAATAAAAAATAAGCAAAAAGCAAAAGTTGGTATGCCCCTTGCTAATTGCTTATGTCGAGAATCGAAACGGAGAGAACAATGTATCTGATGCTGCTGCGAGACCTCGACCGCTGGCGCCGCAGAAACGAGCGGGGAGTGGAGCTCAGCGACCAGGAGCTGATCGCGCTGGCCAGCTACGAGCCCACTCACCGCGAACATCTGGGGCACATCAAGCTACGGCCCGAGGTGGTGACCGAGCTGGGCGACGAACTGGTGGGATTGGTTCGCAGCCGCCTGATGCAAGAGTTGTATTTGGAGCTCGGTTTCAACTGAGCACGACGGTCTGTCCGGCCCTTGTTTGGGAGTGCCTCCTTCTGCTGCAGGGTCCGGCGCCGTGTGATTCGGTACGGCGAGCCATGGCCCTAATTTAGTGGGCATCGGCCGTTCTTAAACGGTCATGGCCCGGGTTCGACCCGGGCCTGTTCAGATTTTTAATGGATCTGCGCGGCCCGCGGGCGTTGCCGGGCTATTCGCTCGGCGGATCGTCCTGCTGCGGTTGGTCTTGGGGCTGCTCGTCTTGAGCTTGCTCGTCCGGGGACTGCTGGGTCTGCTGGGCCTGTTGGGTCTGCTGGGTCTCTTGTTGGTCGGCCCGAGGTCCGAGCGCATCCAGGGGGTTGGGCTTTTTATTGGCGTTGGGGTCGCGCAGCCTGGCCTGCAACTCGGCGAACAGGGCCTGCTTATCCCCGGCGCGGACCTTGGGGTCGAAACGGGCGTCGATCTGCTTGGACAGCTCGTCGCGTTGGGACTGCTGCTGCTGTTCGAGTTGTTCGACCTTGGGCGGGGCCTGGCGATCGCGCAGCTGGCCGACCTTAACCCAGTCCTCGAGGTAGATCCGCTCGTCAAAGGCCGTGGGCACGATGCGGATCGCGCCGACTTCTTCCAGACGGTTGGCCAGATAGTGCGCGCGTTCGCGCGCAATGCCGACCTCCGCGCCGATTTCGACTGCGCTGGGAGCCTTGTGCTCGCGGTGGCATAGCACCTTGAGCGCGGCGCAGAACAGCTCGGCCTGGTCCACAAGCTGCTCATTGTCGGCCATCTTCATTCCTCGCTAATATTGACAGTGACAGCTCAGCATACAGCAGGCGCGCGGATCAAGGGAAGCGCGCAGCCTGACCGGTCTTTACAAAGTTTGGCGATCCGGTTTAAATGAGCGCTCAACCGGTACGAATCAACCAGATGAAATAGCACGGCAGTGCTCAATTAGGGGGGCGGTATGAGCTCTAATCCTTTCCACGTCGACGAATCGAGATCTTGGTTCACTGCCGAGGCCGGATGGCCCGACGAGGTGCCGAAGAACATCGAATTTCCCAAGGTGACCATGGGCGAGATGTTGCGCGAATCGGCCCGCAAGTGGCCCGACGCCAAGGCCGTATGGTTCCTTGATTGCTACATCACCTACAAGGAGCTCGACGAGCTGGTCGATCGCTTTGCCACGGCGTTGCACAATATCGGCGTGCGCAAGGGCGAGGTGTTCACCATGCTGCTGCCCAACAGCTTCCAGTACGTGGTGGGCTATTACGCCTGCGCGCGGATCGGCGCCATCGCCTCGGGCATCAACCCGACCTACAAGTCCGGCGAGGTGCTGCACCAGCTCAAGACCATCGGCGCCAAGTACCTGCTGGTGCTCGACTCGCTCTACGAGTCGACCGTGGCCCCGATCATCGACGAGAGCCCGGTGGATAAGGTAATCGCCACCAACGTCGTGGACTTGGTCAAGATCAGCCCGCTGAAGAAGATGCTGGGCAAGGCGCTGAAGAAGATCCCCACCGGCACGGTGCCGCCCCAGGCGTTGCGCTTCAGGGATCTGATCAAGGCCGCGCCCAATCCGCCCAAGGTCGATATGACCGCCGACGACGTGATGACCTACATCATGACCGGCGGCACCACCGGCGTGCCCAAGGCCGCGGTGCTCAGCCACTTCAACACCTACAGCAACGCGCTGCAGTCCAAGCACTGGCTGTTCAAGACCAAGCCCGGCGTCGCGTCGATCGGCGTGCTGCCGCTGTTCCACAGCTTTGCCATGACCTGCGTGATGAACATCAGCCTGATGGTCGGCGCGCACATGATCCTCTTCCCGCGTCCGCCCGAGACCGGCGAGCTGCTGCGCAAGATCGTCGAACTCGGACCCGAAGAGGGTTCGATGTACCCCGGGGCCGAGATCCTGTTCAAAAGGATCGCCGAGTTCCCGGACGTGGATAAATACGACCTGGCCGGCAAGTTCGAGCTCTGCGTCTCCGGCGCGGGTCCGCTGCATCGCCCGGTACAGGAGGCCTTCGAGAAGGTCACCGGCGCGCGCCTGGCCGAGGGCTTCGGCCTAACCGAGTCCACGCCCGTGGTCTCGGCCCACCCGTTCTGGGGCAACCGCAAGATCGGCACCATCGGGCTGCCGTTCCCGGGCACCGAGTGGAAGATCGTCGATCCCGGCGACTGGAAAAAGGACATACCCCAGGGCGAGGCCGGCGAACTGGCCGTGGCCGGACCGCAGGTGATGGTCGGCTACCTCAATAAGCCCGAGGAGACCGCCGAGACCATCGTCGAGTCCAAGGGCAAGCGCTGGCTGCTCACCGGCGATATCGGCCGCATTGACGAACACGGTCGCGTGAGCATCGAGGACCGTAAAAAGCAGCTGATCAAGTACAAGGGCTACTCGGTGTTCCCCACCGAGGTCGAGACGCTGCTGATGGGACACGAGGCAGTGCTCGAGGTCGCGGTGGCCGGACTGCCCGACGTGCAATCGGGCGAGATCATCAAGGCCTGGGCCGTGCTCAAAGACGATTACAGGGGCAAGGTTTCGGCCGATGAAATCCGCGCCTGGGCCAAGGAGAACCTGACCCACTACAAAGTTCCGCGCTCGATCGAGCTGATCGGGGAGCTGCCCAAGTCGATGGTCGGCAAAGTGATGCGCCGCACGCTGCAGGAGGCCGACCCGATCTGGGTCAAGGCCAACAGCGAGTCCAAGGGCTGAGCCTGCGCAGGGCAATCAAGACGAAAAAAGCGCCCCCGCCGACGGGGGCGCTTTTGTTTTAAGCGCGATATGTCGTGGAGCTTAGAAAACGTAGACGGAGATTCCGCCGTAGACTCCCAGGTTCCAAAAGCTGATGTCCCAATCGTAGTCGTGCTCGTTGCTGTGCTCGCCCGATCCGCGGCCGATGTCCATATAGCCGGTGAGGTCCAGCGAGACGTGCTTGTAGATATTGACCTTCAGTCCGCCCTGGGGGCCGAGGAACCAGCCGCTGGTCACGTCCTGCTCGTCCTCGGTCTTCGACGAGATGCGGAACAGGCCCAGGTGGCCGCCGATGAAGGGGTTCATTACTTCATTGAGCTGGAAGTTGTAATCGTAGTACGGGCCGATGCGGATGCCGTTGTTGCTGCCTTTCACGTCGTCGCCGTTGCTCGTGGTCCATGAGCGGGCGTAGAGCGTGGCCATGCCGCCGACCTCGTGGTTCTTGGTGATGAAGTAGCCTGCGACCAGCCCGCCGTGGGCCTCGTTGCTTAACAGGCCGATGCCGATTCCCGGCGAAGTGTAGTTGTGGTCGCCGCCCTCGTACTCATCGGTGCGCGACACGTAGTCGATGCCCGCCAAATACGCGCCGATGCGCAGACCGTCGGCGCGCTTCTCTTTGGCCGCGAGCGGCAGGGCCATGAGCAAGACAAGCAGTGCGGCGATGCAAACGGTTCTGATTTTCATCTGTCCCCTCCGAGCTATTGGTCGTGTTGTTGTCCGTTGCCCAAGAAAACACTGCCCGCAGTGCCAATGCAAGGGAAAACTTAAGGGCGGGCTGCAACGAAATAATAGGCCGCGCTGTCAATATCAGGGTAATTATCGAGCAGGGTCGGCTTTGATCATGGGGCGGGGTCTGTTAAAAATCGATAGTTAACACAGAGCCTAAAATTAACCCGGAGGGTTCGGCCGTGCGTGCAATACTGCTGCTGGTGATCGTTGTGCTGCTCGCAGCGGGCTGCTCTGATCAGCAGGCACAGCCCGAGCAGCCGCAGCCGCCCGTGGACTGCAAGGTCAAGTGCGCTGATCAGCCCGACTCGGTCTGTTGTTCCGATTGCTGCGTGGGCAGCTACGTGTGGCAAGAGGGCCGATGCCGCTGCATCTGAGGCTGCGCTGAGCGTGGACGCGGCGCGCAACGCTGCGCTGAGC
>JAVCCG010000064.1 GCA_030765605.1 Candidatus Alcyoniella australis | reverse complement strand
AGCGCGACGATATCGAGCGCGGCCAGGTATTGGCCAAGCCCGGTTCGATCACGCCGCATACGGAGTTCAGCTCCGAGGTTTACGTATTGAGCAAAGAGGAGGGTGGTCGTCACACTCCGTTTTTCAATGGTTACCGTCCGCAGTTTTACTTCCGCACCACCGACGTTACGGGCGTGGTGACGCTGAAGGAAGGCGTCGAGATGGTAATGCCGGGCGAGAATACAGAGGTCGACGTCAAGTTGATCACGCCGATTGCGATGGAAGAAGGCCTGCGTTTCGCGATCCGCGAGGGCGGCCGCACAGTGGGCGCCGGCGTCATCACCAAGATCAAGGCCTAATTAACAGACAGGAGCGTCAGGGCAGATGGAGAATCAGCGAATTCGCATTCGCCTCAAGGCTTACGATCACAAGTTGCTTGACAAGTCGGCTCAAGAGATAGCCGAGGCTGCCAAGCGTACGGGCGCCAGGGTTTCGGGACCGATTCCCCTGCCCACGCGGATCGAGAAGTTCTGCGTACTGCGCTCACCCCACATTGACAAGAAGAGCCGTGAACAGTTTGAAATTCGGACTCACAAAAGGCTGATCGAGATCTTCGAGACCAACCAGGCGACAATGGACGCCATGGGTAAGCTCGAGCTCGCCGCCGGCGTGAGCGTCGATATCAAGCTGATCTGAGGAGCGCGGCAATGGTTGGAATCCTAGGACGAAAACTGGGCATGACCCAGAGCTACGACGACAAGGGGCAGTGCCACGGCCTGACCGTAATCGAGGCCGGTCCCTGCGTCGTGATCCAGGTCAAGGTCGCTGACAAGGACGGCTACGATGCGATCCAGGTCGGATTCGAGCCGCTCGATCTGAAGAAGACCAATAAGCCGCTGTCCGGACACTTCAAGGGCAACGGGTCGAAAACGGCCTATCGCGTGCTGCGCGAGTTCCGCGTGGACGATCCCAGCGCCTTTACGTCCGGTCAGGAGCTCACGGTCGAGCAGTTCAAGCCCGGCCAGCTGCTGGACATCATCGGCACGAGCAAGGGCAAGGGATTCGCTGGAACGATCAAGCGGCATCACTTCCACCGTGGACCGATGACTCACGGCTCGCACAACAAGCGTCCGCCGGGATCGATCGGCAACTCAGCGTGGCCCAGCCGCGTGGTCAAGGGACGCAAGATGCCCGGTCAGCTGGGCAACAAGCGCTCCACGGTGCCGATGGTCCGCGTGTTTTCCATCGACGCCGAAAAGAACCTGCTGTTCATCAACGGCCCGGCTCCGGGTGGCCGCAACGGTCTGGTCTCGATCCAGTCGGCGGTCAAGGATCACAAGGGAGATGCGACATGAAAGTCGATGTTGTCGACTCGAGCCGCAAACCGGTCGAGAAAATAGAGCTCGACGACACGGTGTTCGGCGCGGAGGTCAAACAGCATCTGTTGCACGAGGTGGTTGTGGCGCAGCTCGCGGCCGTGAGGGCCGGGACCGCCTGCACCAAGAACCGCTCGGAAGTCAACGGCGCCAAGAGCAAGATCTACCGCCAGAAGGGCACCGGCCGCGCGCGGATGGGCGCATTGCGCACCAACGTACGTCGCGGCGGCCCGGCTCAGTTCGGACCCAAGCCGCGTTCCTTCGAACGCAAGGTCAATAAGAAGGTCCGCGTCGCCGCACTGCGCTCGGCGCTGTCGATGAAGGCGGCCGAGGATAAGCTGCTGCTGGTCGATCAGCTTAAGCTCGACGAGCCCAAGACCAAGGGCTTTATCGAGCTGATGAAAGGCCTGGGAGTAAGCGAGGGGCTGTTGGTGCTCGATCAACGCGAGGACAACCTCGAGCTGGGCGCACGTAATCTGCGCGGGT
Source organism: Candidatus Alcyoniella australis (assembly GCA_030765605.1). Classification (NCBI taxonomy): domain Bacteria; phylum Candidatus Lernaellota; class Candidatus Lernaellaia; order Candidatus Lernaellales; family Candidatus Alcyoniellaceae; genus Candidatus Alcyoniella; species Candidatus Alcyoniella australis. Next base: position 46,391 of record JAVCCG010000064.1, on the reverse strand, counting down.
TCAAGGTGATGCACGTCGACGCGCTGAACGTCTACGATCTGCTGGACCATTCGACCCTGGTGATGACTTCGGCCGCGGCCGAAGTTATTTCGGGGAGGTGCCGGAAATGAGAGAGGGATACCAGGTAATCCGGCGTCCGGTGATCACCGAGAAGACCAATTTGGCCAAGGACAGCGCCAATCAGTTCGTCTTCGAGGTCATGCGCGACGCGAACAAGGTCGAGATCCGCAAAGCGGTCGAGGAGTTGTTCAACGTCACGGTCGTCGATGTCCAGACGATGGTGATCAACGGCAAGACCAAGCGAGTCGGCCGGAATATGGGCAAGCGCAAGACGTGGAAGAAGGCGCTGGTCAAGCTCGCCGCGGGCGAGACCATCGATTTCTTCGAGGGAGCGTAGGATGGCCATCAAGAAATACAAGCCGACCAGTCCGGGACGACGCTTCCAAACCTGCTCGACCTTCGAGGAGATCACCAGCACTACTCCGCACGCGCCGCTGTGCACACCGCTGACCAAGTCCGGCGGCCGCAACTGCCACGGCCGGATCACCTCGCGTCACCGCGGTGGAGGTCACAAGCGGCAGTATCGCGTGATCGACTTCAAACGAAACAAGCTCAACGTGCCGGCCAAGGTCGCGACGATCGAGTACGACCCGAATCGTTCGTGCCGCATCGCGCTGCTGCACTACGTCGACGGCGAGAAGCGCTACATCCTGGCGCCGAACAAACTCAACGTCGGCGACGTGGTAACCGCGGGACCCGAATCGGACATCAAGCCGGGCAACGCCCTGCCGATGGCCGACATCCCGGCTGGCACTTGGGTGCACAACGTCGAGATGAAACCGGGCAAGGGCGGACAGATCGCGCGCTCGGCTGGCAACTATGCGCAGATCGTGGCCAAGGAGGGCGGCATGGTGCTGCTCAAGCTGCCATCGGGTGAGCAACGACGCTTCCCCGAGAGCTGCTGCGCCACGATCGGCCAGGTCGGCAACACTGACCACGAGAACATCACCTGGGGCAAGGCCGGACGCTCGCGCTGGCTGGGGGTCAGGCCGCTGACCCGCGGAACAGCGCGCAACCCGGTCGATCATCCTCACGGCGGCGGCGAGGGGCGTACCAAGGGCGGACGCCATCCGGTCACACCGTGGGGCGTCCCGACCAAGGGTCACCGTACGCGCAAGAATCACGCGTCGGACAAATACATCGTTAGACGGCGCAAGGCCTAAGGGGGAGCACAGATGCCCCGATCGGTAAAGAAGGGACCTTTCGTTGACAATCATCTGCTGGAGAAGGTCCAGCGGATGGGCGACAGCGGCGAACGCAGGGTGATCCGTACTTGGTCGCGCCGCAGCACGATCTTGCCGGAGTTTGTCGGTTTCACCTTTGCAGTGCACAACGGCAAGAAATTCGTGCCGGTATTCGTGACCGAGAACATGGTCGGTCACAAGCTGGGCGAATTCTCGCCTACTCGGATGTTCCACGGTCACGCCGGCGACCGTAAGAGCAAGTAGGAGCGAAGACGTGGATATCAGGTCCAGAGGCCGCTTCATCCGTTTCTCAGCCCGCAAGGGCCGAGACGTAGCGCGGCTGATACGGGGCAAGGACGTGGAACAGGCGCGCAACACGTTGTCGTTCACCAACAAGTCCGCTGCCCGGGCGTTGAATAAGGTGCTCAACTCGGCGCTGTCCAACGCAAGGCAGCGCGAGGGAGTCGACGTGGACAACCTCTTCGTCAAGACCGTAATGGTCGACGAGGGCCCGACGCTCAAGCGCTTTCGCGCGCGGGCAATGGGGCGCGGCAATCGGATTAACAAGCGTACCTGTCACATCACCGTGGTTCTCGATGAACGCACGGCGTAGCGCTGGAGGGTAACCTTGGGCCAGAAGACACATCCGACCGGCTTCCGCTTGGGAGTGATCAAGGACTGGAACTCGCGCTGGTTCGCCGAGAGGGACCAGTACCGTAAGTTCCTGCACGAGGATCTCAAGCTTCGGCGCTATTTAAAGCAGAAGCTGGAGAACGCGGCGGTCAGCAGGATCGAGATCGAACGCCACTCGGGCAAGATCGACGTGATCATTTACACGGCGCGTCCCGGCATCATCATCGGCAAGAAGGGGTCCGAAGTCGACCTGCTGGGCAAGCGCCTACAGGCGATGACCGACCTGCCGTTGAACGTCAAGATTCGCGAGGTGCGGCGGGCAGAGACCGACGCGCAGCTTGTGGCCGAGAACGTCGGCAGCCAGCTGGTGCGGCGCATCGCCTTCCGTAGGGCGATGAAGCGCGCGGTGACCCAGGCGATGAAGATGGGCGCCAAGGGCGTGCGCGTTGCCTGCGCCGGCCGCCTGGGTGGGACCGAGATGTCCCGCCGCGAGTGGTACCGCGAGGGACGCGTTCCGCTGCATACCCTGCGCGCCGACATCGACTACGGCTTTTTCCGCGCCAAGACGACCTACGGTGTGATCGGCATCAAGGTCTGGATCTACAACGGCGACGTAGCCACCAAGGGGGGGGCGCTGCCCCATGCTTAGTCCGAAGAAAGTAAAACATCGCAAGGTGCAGAAAGGCCGGATGCCCGGTCAGGCCAAGGGCGGCACGGATCTGAACTTCGGCGCCTACGGTCTCAAGGCGATTGATTGCGGTTTTCTGTCCGCGCGTCAGATCGAGGCCGCGCGCGTGGCGATGACTCGTTTCATCAAGCGCGGCGGACGGATCTGGATCCGCATTTTCCCGGACAAGCCGCTGACCAAAAAACCGGCCGAGACCCGGATGGGCAAGGGCAAGGGCTCGCCCGAGTACTGGGTGGCGGTCATCCGACCCGGCAAGATTTTATACGAGATGGAAGGGGTCAACGAGGAGACGGCGCGCGAGGCCTTCCGCCTGGCCGCCCACAAGCTGCCCCTGAAGACTCGATTCGTTACGCGGGAGGGGTTCTATGAAGCCCAGTGAGCTGCGTGCGCTGTCCGATGACGAACTGCGGCAGAAGGAAGAGGACCTCAAGAGCGAGTACTTCAACCTGCGCTTCCAGTATTTCACCGGACAGCTGGAGAATACAGCGCGGATGAAGGGCGTACGCAAGGACATCGCTCGGGTCAAGTGCCTATTGGGCGAGCTGGAGCCTACGGAGAACAGGGATGAATAGCCAACGCGGGAAACGCAAGACGATCGTCGGCGTCGTCACGTCGGACAAGATGGACAAGACCGTGGTGGTCCAGACCTCGAGGTTGACCAAGCACGCCCTCTACGGCAAGTACGTCCGCCGCCGGAAAAAAGTCAAAGCGCACGACGAGACGAACACATGCCGCGTGGGAGACCGCGTGAGCCTGATCGAGTCCCGGCCGTTGAGCAAGGACAAACGCTGGCGCGTATCGAGCGTCATTGAACGCGCTCAGTAATCGGAGACCGCAATGATCCAAATGCAGACCAGGCTCAGTGTGGCCGACAATTCGGGGGCGAAGAAAGTCCAGTGCATCAAGGTGCTCGGCGGCTCCAAGCGCCGTTACGCCACGCTGGGCGATATCATCGTCGTCTCGGTTAAAGAGGCGATCCCCGGCGCTAAGGTCAAGAAGGGCGACGTGGTTAGAGCCGTGATCGTACGCGTGGCCAAGAACGTCGGCCGCCCCGACGGCTCCTACATTCGTTTCGACGAGAACAGCGCGGTGCTGATCAACAACGTCAAAGAGCCGATCGGCACGCGCATTTTCGGCCCGGTCGCCAGGGAACTGCGGGCCAAGCGCTTTATGAAGATCATCTCCCTGGCGCCCGAAGTGCTGTAGGGCTGGAGAAACACCGATGGCCAAGAAAACAATAGCCGAACGTAAATCGTTCAAGATCAGAAACAAAGACGTTGTGATGATCGTTGCGGGCAAAGAGCGCGGCAGCCGCGCCGCCAAGACCAAGCGCGGCAAGGTGCTGCGGGTGATGCCCGATAAGGAACGAGTGCTGGTGGAGCGTTTGAACTTCATCAAGCGTCATTCGCGTCCCAGCCGTACCAACCGCCAGGGGGGAATCATCGAGCGCGAGGGCGCGGTCCACATCAGCAATGTGATGTTGGTCTGCCCGGCGTGCGATCAGCCGACCCGCGTCGGTTACACGTTCCTCAACGACGGTCGCAAGGTGCGGATTTGTAAACGTTGTAACGAAAAGATTGACAAGTAAGGCGAGGCCGAAAATGGAACCGCGTCTGAAGACGATGTACAAGGAAAAGGCTGTTGATACGCTGGTAAAGCGCTTCAACTTCACCAACTTCGAGCAGGCTCCCAGGCTCGAGAAGGTAGTTCTCAACATGGGCCTGGGAGAGGCTATCGAGAACATCAAGGTTCTCGATAGCGCGGCCGACGAGCTCAAGCAGATTACGGGCCAGCGGCCGGTGATCACCAAAGCCAAGAAGTCGGTGGCTCAGTTCAAGCTGCGCGAGGGAATGCCGATCGGCTGCATGGTGACGTTGCGCGGCGCCCGGATGTTCGAGTTCCTCGACCGGCTGTTTGCGGTCGCACTGCCGCGCGTTCGCGACTTCAAGGGAGTCCCGGACAAGGCGTTCGACGGTCGCGGCAACTATACATTGGGCATCCAGGAGCAGATCATCTTCCCCGAGATCGTCTACGACAAGATCGACAAGATTCGCGGGATGAACATCACGATCTGCACCTCGGCCAAAAACGACGAAGAGGGCCATGCCCTGTTGGCCGCGATGGGCATGCCTTTCCGTAACAAGTCCAACTGAACGCGAGGGAAACGTGGCACGCAAGGCTCTGAGGATTAAGGCTGCGAAGGCGAACAAGTTCAAGGTCCGCGAGTACAACCGCTGTCCGTTGTGCGGGCGTCCGCGAGCCTACTATCGGCGTTTCGATATGTGTCGTATCTGCCTGCGTACGCTGGCTTTGCAGGGCGAACTGCCCGGCGTGACCAAGTCCAGCTGGTAACCGGAGGTCTGTAAGTAATGGTGATGACCGATCCAGTAGCCGACATGCTGACCCGCATTCGCAATGCGGGAAAGGCGCGGCACGAAGCGTGCGAGATCCCGTCCAGCAAACTCAAGATCCGCATCGCCGAGATTCTCAAGCAGGAGGGCTACATCAAGAGTTTCCGTTTTCTGGAGGACAGCCGCCAGGGGATTCTCAAGGTGGTGCTGCGCTATGACGAGGAAGGCGAGCACGTTATCAAGTGCATTAAGCGGGCGAGCAAGCCCGGGCTGAGGCGCTACGTGTCCAAGGATACGATTCCCAAGGTCCTCGACGGCCTGGGAGTAGCGGTGATCTCTACGCCCCAGGGCTTGATGTCGGATAAAAGTGCGCGTGCCCAAGGCGTCGGCGGCGAGGTGCTTTGCACCGTTTACTAGAGGCGCGTAAAGCGATTTGGAGACAACGATGAGCCGCATCGGAAAACTGCCGATCAAAATCCCGGACGGGGTTCAGGTCAAGCTCGACGGCAACAATGTCGACGTTACGGGCCCCAAGGGTAACCTGTCGCATCAGGTCAACCCGGGAATCTCGATCACGATCGTCGACGAGGGCGTGGTTGTCTCTTGCAAAAAAGAGAACGACCGCGTGCAACGCGCGCTGTGGGGACTCAACCGCAGCCTCGTCGCGAACATGATTTTGGGAGTATCCACGGGATTCAACTGCGACCTCGAGGTTATGGGCGTGGGTTACCGCGCCGAGGTCGTGGGTAAAGAGATTGTAATGAACGTAGGGTACAGCCACCCGGTACACGTTCCGATCCCCGACGATGTACAGGTCAGCGTTGAGAAAAACGTCCGGATTAAGGTCGTGGGGATCGACAAGCAGAAGGTGGGCCAGGTGGCCGCGGATATAAGACGCGTCAAGATCCCCGACCCTTACAAGGTCAAAGGCGTCAAGTACGCGAATGAACAGATCCGCCGCAAGGTTGGCAAGGCCGGAGCCTGATCCCGAGGAGGATTCGAGGTGTCAGTTAACAAATCAAGACACGCGGCCAGGAAGATTCGTCGGGCGAGAGTGCGCCGCAAGGTGCGCGGTAGTCCCGAGCGGCCGCGTTTGTGCGTGTTCAAAAGCGCTCGTCACATCTATGCCCAGGTGATCGACGATGTGAATATGGTTACGCTTTCCGCAGCCTCGACCACCGGCAAGAGTTACAGTGCCGGTGAAGAAGGAGGCAAGGTAGGCAACGCCAAGATCATCGGCGAGATGATTGCGCAGCAGCTGCTGAACAAGGGAATCAAGAGCGTGGTCTTCGACCGCAACGGATTCCTCTACCACGGCCGCATCAAGGCCCTGGCCGAGGCGGCCCGCGGCAAAGGACTGGAGTTCTGATGGAAACCGGCAATTCAAGAAATAGAATGAGCACAGTCCAAGAGGAAAGCGAACTGGTCGATCGCGTGGTGAATATCAACCGCGTGGCCAAGGTCGTCAAGGGCGGCCGTCGCTTCTCCTTCTCGGCGCTGGTTGTGGTCGGTGACGGCAAGGGGCGCGTGGGCGCCGGAATGGGCAAGGCCAACGAGGTCCCCGAGGCGATCCGCAAAGGGATCGAGAAGGCCAAGAAGAGCCTGTTCGAGGTCCCGATGAGCAGGGGCACGATCATCCACGGGGTGATCGGGCGTTCGGGCTCGGGGCGCGTGCTGCTCAAGCCGGCCATCGAGGGAACCGGTGTGATCGCCGGCGGCGCCGTGCGCGCCGTGTGCGAGTCGGCCGGCATCCAGAACGTACTGACCAAGTGCCTGGGATCGCGCAATCCGCACAACGTGATCAAGGCCACGGTCGCCGGGCTCAAGCAGTTGGTCACCCCCGAGGAGTACGCCGAACGGCTGGGCAAGACTGTAGAAGACTTGGCCGGTCAGGGCGGGGCAACCGGAGGTCGCTGATGGCTGATAAGCTCAAAATTACGCTGCTCAAGTCCGGCATCGGACGCCAGCAGAAGCAGAAAGATATTCTGGTCGCCCTGGGCCTGCGCCGGCTGAACCAGAGTGTGATTCACTCCAATACGCCGATCATCCGCGGCATGGTCAAAAAAGTGATCCATCTGTTGGCCGTGGAGGAGATCTGAGATGTACGACCTGAGCAACCTCAGTCCGCCGGATGGTGCGCGCCGCAAGCGTATGCGCCGCGGGCGTGGAATTGCAGCGGGCAAGGGAAAAACCTGCGGCCGCGGCCACAAGGGCCAGAATTCGCGCTCGGGCGGTGGAGTTCCCGCCGGCTTCGAGGGCGGGCAGATGCCGCTGATCAGGCGTATCCCCAAGCGCGGGTTCAAAAACCCGTTTCGCAAAGAGTACGCGCTGGTCAAAGTCTGCGAGCTGTCGCGTTTCGAGGACGGCTCGGTGATCGACGCCCAGCTGCTGCTCGATCAAGGACTGATCCGCAAACTGCCCAAACACGGACTCAAGGTGTTGGGCAACGGCGAGATCAAGGTCGCGCTGACCGTCAAGGCCAATAAGTTCACAAATTCGGCCAAGGAAAAACTGACCGCGGCCGGAGGAAAGGTCGAGGAGATCTGAGGTGTTCGGCGCCTTAGGCAATATCTTCAAGATTCCGGAGCTCAAGCGCCGGATTATCTTTACCTTCCTGATGCTGCTGGTCTATCGGATCGGCTGTCATGTGCCGGTTCCGGGAATCGACCTGGCCGAGCTGCAGGAATGGTTTAAGACCGTGGGCCAGGGCGTTGTCGGCATGTTCTCGATGTTCTCCGGCGGCGCGCTGTCCAACGGCTCGATCTTCGCACTGGGCATCATGCCCTACATTTCGGCCTCGATTATCCTGCAGCTGCTCACGGTGGTCATTCCCTACCTGGAGCGGCTGAGCAAAGAGGGCGAGGCCGGACGCCGCAAGATCACCCAGTACACGCGCTACGGCACTGTGGTGCTCTCGGTGTTCCAGGGGCTGATGATCGCCTACAGCCTCGAGCAGAGTCTCGGTTCCGAGGTGCGCTACAAGATCGTCACCAACCCCGGCTGGGATTTCCGCCTGATGGCGATGGTCTCGATGACCGCCGGAACCGCGTTTATCATGTGGCTGGGCGAGCAGATCTCCGAGCGCGGCGTGGGCAACGGCATCAGCCTGATCATCTTCGGCGGCATCGTGGCCCGTGTGCCCGCGGCAATTAAAATGCTCTACCAGAAGATCGTGCACGAGGACTTTCTGCTGCAGAGCATCGCGGTCCTGCTGGTAATGGGGTTCGTTGTCGGCTTCATCATCTTTATGGAGCGCGGACAGCGCAAGATTCCGATCCAACACGCCAAGCGCGTTGTCGGCCGCCGGATCTACGGCGGAAGCTCGACGAGCCTGCCGTTGAAGGTCAATACCGCGGGCGTTATCCCGCCGATCTTCGCCAGCTCTATCCTGCTCTTCCCGGCGACCATCGCCCAATATTTCCAGGATAACGCGGTGGTGGCGGCGATCTCGGACCAGCTCAATCCGGGCAATATGCTCTACTCGATAATCTATATTGCGCTGATTATCTTCTTCTGCTACTTCTACACCGCGGTGACCTTCAACCCGGTGGACGTGGCGGACAATCTCAAGAAGTCGGGCGCATATATTCCAGGTATCCGGCCGGGTAAACGCACGGCGGACTACATCGACCGTATTCTGACCAGGATCACCCTCGGCGGATCGATCTACGTTTCTGCGATCTGTGTACTGCCGACGATTCTGATCCAGCGTTTCCAAGTGCCGTTCTACTTCGGCGGCACCGCGCTGTTGATCGTGGTCGGCGTGGGCCTGGACACCATTTCGCAGATCGAGAGCCACATGCTCACCAGGCACTACGACGGGTTCCTCGGTGGCAAGGGCAAGTTCAAGGGCCGCAGATAGGATTGGTGAAACAATGAGACTGATACTTCTAGGACCTCCGGGCGCAGGCAAGGGAACTCAGGCCGAGTTCATTGTCAAAAAACAGGGGATTCCGCAGATTTCCACCGGAGACCTGCTACGCGCCGCGGTGCGCGAGGGCACCGAGCTGGGTCGCGAGGCCAAGTCCTACATGGACGCTGGCAAGCTGGTTCCCGATCAGGTTGTGATCGGGCTGATCAACGAGCGGCTCGATGCCGATGATTGCAAGCCGGGCTTTATTCTCGACGGGTTCCCGCGCACAGTGGCCCAGGCCGAGGCGCTGGAGCAGATGCTGGCCGACAAGGGCATCGCCCTGGACCACGTGGTGTCGATCGAGGTTCCGGACCAGGACCTGATGACCAGACTTACGGGCCGCTGGACGTGCCGCGGTTGCGGCGCGATGTACCATGCGACCTTCAGCCCGCCCAAGCAGCAGGGTGTCTGCGACAAATGTGAGGGCGAGCTGTATCAGCGCGACGACGATCAGGAAACGACGATTCGCTCCAGGCTCAACGTGTACCACGAACAGACCAGCCCGCTGATCGCCTTTTACGGCGAGCGCAGCAAGCTGCGTCCGATCGAGGGCGCGGGCGGCATCGAGGACATCGCCGGTCGGATCGACGCTGCTTTGAAAATTTAGAGGCCTCGTAATGGGGCGTCCATCCACGATCGTGTTGAAGACCCGCGAGCAGATCGAGAAGATGCGGGTCGCCAATCAGATCGTCGGTCGGGTGCTCAAGCGGATGAGAGAGTATGCCGAACCTGGCATGAGCACTCAGCAGCTGGACGACGAGGCGGTGCGAATGCTCGAGGACGCGGGGGCCAAGCCGGCCTTTCTGGGCTACCAGGGCTACCCGCGCTCGGTGTGCACCTCGATCAACTCCGAGGTGGTGCACGGAATACCGAGCGCAGATCGTGTTTTACGCGATGGCGACCTGTTGAGCATTGACTTCGGTGTGGTGATTGACGGATTCTACGGCGATTCGGCGATCACGATTCCGATTGGCGAAGTGAGCCCCGAGGCGCTGCGCCTGATCCGAACCACGCGCGAGGCGTTGTGGAAAGGGATCGAGCAGGCCTTGGTCGGGAATCGACTCTTTGATATTTCACATGCTGTCCAGTCTCACGTCGAGGCCGCGGGCTTTTCGGTAGTGCGCGACTTTGTGGGACACGGCATCGGCCAGGCAATGCACGAGCCGCCGCAGATTCCGAATTTCGGCGATCCGGGGCGGGGCGTGCGGCTGCGGCCGGGAATGGTCCTGGCTGTAGAGCCGATGGTCAACATCGGATCCTGGGAGATCGAAGTCCTGGGAGACGGTTGGACGGCGGTTACGCGCGACGGCAGTTTGTCGGCGCACTTTGAACATACGTTCGCGATCACAGATCAAGGTCCGGACGTATTAAGCCTCGTAGATTGACGGGGTAGGGAGTTACATGGCGAAGGAAGACGCGATAGAAGTCGAGGGCACAGTGCTCGAGCCTCTGCCCAACGCGATGTTTCGCGTGTCCCTCGACAACGGTCATAAGGTATTGGCCCATATCTCGGGCAAGATGAGGATGCACTTCATCAAGATTTTGCCGGGAGATCGGGTTACGGTGGAGCTGTCCCCGTACGATTTGACCAGGGGACGCATTACCTATCGGGCAAAGTGAAGTCACCCGTTGCGACCCGTTGCGAGCGGGTCGATCGGCAGTCGCCGACAGGGTTGGGAGTATCGAAATGAAAGTTCAGGCTTCGGTTAAAAAACGCTGTGACAAGTGCAAGATCGTTCGCCGCAAAGGTGTGGTGCGCGTGATTTGCGAGAATCCCAGGCACAAGCAGCGACAGGGATAGCCGAGCGGAGGAGCGATGGCACGAATCGCAGGAGTCAACCTTCCGCGCAATAAGCGGATAGATGTGGCGCTGACCTATATCTACGGTATAGGTCCGACCAGTAGCAACAAGATTCTGGAGGAGGCCGGCATCGACCCCTCGCTACGCACAGACAGAATCGCCGACCAGGACGTGGCCCGGATCTCGACGATCATCGACGCCAAGTTCAAGGTCGAGGGCGATCTGCGCAAACAGATCTCGATGAACATCAAACGGATGATGGACCTCGGGACCTATCGTGGGCTGCGCCATCGGCGCGGTCTGCCGGTCAGGGGACAGCGGACCCACACCAACGCGCGTACGCGCAAGGGTCCGCGTCGCGTTCTCGGTCGCAAGAAGTAGGCGGGAGTATCGATGGCCAAGACCCCCAAGAAACGGACCACCAAGAAGAAGGTGCGCAAGAACATCCCGCAAGGGGTGGCGCACATCCGCAGCACCTTCAACAATACGATCATCACTTTCTCCGACCTGTCGGGCAACACTGTTGCCTGGTCTTCGGCCGGCGTTGTGGGCTTCAAGGGATCGCGTAAATCGACTCCCTTCGCCGCTCAGCTCGCCGCCGAGGACGCGGCAAAGAAGGCCCAGGATCAGGGGATGCAGACCGTCGCCGTCCTGGTCAAAGGACCGGGAGCAGGGCGCGAGGCAGCCTTGCGCAGCCTACTGGGCTGCGGCTTGAAAGTGAACCTGATCAGGGACGTAACCCCGATCCCACACAACGGCTGCCGCCCACCCAAGCGGCGCAGGGTTTAGGAGCAGCACATGGCGAGATATCGAGGATCGGTCTGCCGCCTCTGTCGCAGGGAGCGGATGAAGCTCTACCTTAAGGGAGATCGTTGCCACTCTGACAAGTGTGCGGTCAATCGGCGCGAATATCCTCCCGGACAGCACGGACAGCGTCGCCGGATGAAGCATTCGGACTACGGCATTCAGTTGCGCGAAAAGCAGAAGGCCAAGCGCATCTACGGCGTGCTCGAGAAGCAGTTCCGTCAGTACTTCGAAAAGGCCGACAAGGCCAAGGGCGTAACCGGCGAGAACCTGCTGCGCTTTCTCGAGGGACGGCTGGACAACATCGTATTCAGGCTCGGCTTCTCCGCCAGTCGCAAGCAAGCCCGTCAGCTCGTGCTGCACGGCCACGTCCGCGTCAACGACCGCAAGGTCAACATCCCCAGCTATCAGGTTCGGGAGGGGGACGTGGTTGCGATCAAGTCCTCGAGCCAAAAGCTTCAGGCGATCAAAGATTCGGTCGAGACGATCGTGCGCTCGGGAGTACCGACATGGCTCGAACTCGACACGGATCATTTCAACGGTACGATCAAGGCGATCCCCACCCGTGAGGATCTGGGCGGCATGATCCAGGACCACCTGATCGTCGAGCTCTATTCCAAATAGCCGGGAGGCTGCTAGATGTATAGTGTCTGGAAGGATTTGATTAGGCCCAAGCAGCTCGAGGTCGAGCGCGAATCGCTCAGCCACTACTACGGCAAGTTCTACGCCGAGCCACTCGAGCGCGGATTCGGCATTACGCTGGGCAACGCCCTGCGTCGTGTCCTGATGTCCACGCTGCAGGGGATGGCGATTACCAAGGTTCGCTTCAACGGCGTGCAGCACGAGTTCACCACGATCCCCGGGATCAAGGAGGACGTGACCGACATCGTGCTCAACCTGAAGAAGGTCCGCTTTAAGGCCAACAACGCGGCCACGCGTGTGCTGCAGCTCGAGAACAAGGGCGAGGGCGCAATCAGCGCCGCGGACATCAAGGTCGACGAGTCGATCGTGGTGCTCAACCCCGAGCAGCACATCGCGACGCTGACCAAGGCCGCCAAGCTCAGCGCCGAGCTGACCGTGCGCTCGGGCCGCGGCTACGTTACCTACGAGAACAATAAAGAAGAGGACGATACGATCGGCACCATCGCATTGGACGCCTCGTTCTCGCCGGTGACCAAGGCCAACTTCAACGTGACCAACGCCCGCGTCGGGCAGCGCACCGACTTCGACCGCCTGATCATCGAGGTCTGGACCGATGGCTCGACGCATCCCGAGGATGCGTTGGCCTACGCCTCGAAGATCCTCAAGGAGCAGCTGCAAGTCTTCATCAATTTCGAAGAGACCGAGGACGACGAAGCCTTTGACGATCAGCTGTCCGAGGAGACCCCGTTCAACGAGAACCTCTACCGCTCGGTGGACGAACTCGAGCTGAGCGTGCGCAGCCAGAACTGCTTGAAGAACGCCAACCTCAAGTACATCGGCGAGCTGGTGCAAAGAAGCGAGCAGGAGATGCTCAAGACCAAGAACTTTGGCCGCAAAAGCCTGAACGAGATCAAGGAAATCCTCGTCGAGATGGGGCTGTCGCTGGGCATGAAGATCGATAATTTCAAGCCACTGGTCCCGGAAGAGGAAAAGACCGAGGACTGATCCTCAGGCAACGGAGAACGAGATGCGTCACCGCAAGACGGGTGTAATACTGGGACGTAACAGCTCCCATCGGGAAGCGATGTTCCGCAACATGGTTACATCCTTGTTTAAACACGAGAAGATCCGCACCACCACGGTCAAGGCCAAGGCCTTGCGCGCCGTGGCGGACAACATGATCACCTTGAGCAAGAAAGCCAATGTGCTCCGGGACGCCGAGGACCAGGAATCGGTTGCCAAGCGGTTGCACTATCTCCGTCGCGCAATGCGCGTGATCCGCGAGAAGGCTGTCGTCTACAAGCTGTTCGACGAGATCGCTCCGCGCTTCGTCAACCGCCCTGGCGGTTACACGCGCGTGATCAAGCTCGGCAGGCGCGTGGGCGACAACGCCGAGATGGCGATCATCGAGCTGGTCGAGGAGCAGATGCCCGACAGCAAGCGCAAGTCCGGGTCCAAGCGCAAGCGCTCGAGCGGCAAGTCCAAGGCCAAGTCGACCGCGGCTAAGGCCAAGGTCGACAAGGCGGCCCAGGCCAAGGCCAAGGCCGAGGAAAAGACCGAGGAGCAAGCGCCGCAGCCCGCGGCCGAGTCCGAAGGCGGGGAGCCCGACAAGGGCTGATCAGTCTGTAATTGCGGGGGATGCGTAAAGAGACGAAAATCAATCTGGTCCTAGTCGGACTGTTCGTATTAATCGCCGCCGGCCTGTACACAATAATTTTTAGGCTCGGCGGCGATTCTGCGTCCGGCCGCGGCGCTGGATCGGTGATCGCCGAGCTCAACGCCCAGCGTCGGGTAAGCTCGAACCCCAAGCCGATTCCCGGACACCTGGCCCCTGATTTCACAGTGCAGACCATGGAGGGCGGGCGCTTCGCGCTCTTTGAACAACGGGGCAAGGTGGTGCTGCTCAACTTCTTCGCCACCTGGTGCGCGCCGTGTCGCATGGAAGTGCCGCAGCTCGACGCGCTCAATGCGCGCTTTGCCGACGCGAACTTCGTGATGCTGGCGATCTCCTCGGAGAGCGGATTGCGCCGCGTTTTGCCCCAGTTCAGCTCGCAGTTCCGCAGCCCGCCGCTCTTTGCGCAGGATGCGAACAACCAAATCACGGGCAGCTACCGTATCTCGGGCTTTCCCGAGACCTACCTGATCGACAAGCAGGGGAACATCGCCCGGCGCTTCATCGGCCCCTACGATTGGAACGGCCCGGAGTTCGTCGCCCTGGTTCAGCGGCTGCTGGACCAGTAGCTTGACACCCCTGAAATCGCCTGCATATTCTCGATCACTGTGTGGACGATAATCTGGACACTGTTGATAATTTTGGCGACCGCGATCTGCATCGCGCTGGCGCTGCTGCTCGCGCCGTGGATCGTCAGGTTGCGGTTGGACGCGCAAGACGAGCTGCTGCTGCGCGTGCGTTTGCGTTCGCGGCTGATGCCGTTGCTCAAAATCAGCCGTGTGCTTTATCCCGCGCAGGAGCGGCCGCCAAAAAAACAACGGGCGCCCAAGGCTGCCAAGCCCAGCCCGTCACAGGGACTGGCGCAACGGCTCAGCTCGGCCCGCGAAAGTTGGAGCCGTTCCGGGCCCTACCTGCGTTTTGCGCGGCGACACGTGCTGCCCCAAATTCTCTCGCGGATCAATCGTCTGTTCTCAATCGTGGGGATTGGACAGGCCCGGCTCGATCTGGACGTCGGGCTGGACGACCCGGAGTTCAACGGCTATCTTTGCGCTGTTCGCGGCGTGCTGCTGCCGTATCTGCCGCAGCTTGACGGGCTGCGTGTGGACTTCGGCGAGGCGGTGTTCGAGGGCGACGCGGAACTGGGAATTGTGGTGCGGCCCTACAAACTTGCGGTGTTCGTGCCGGCTGTGCTGATCGGCACGGTCGGTTCGCTGATCTCAACCGGATTCGATTACCTACGCAGGGAGATGTGGAGATGGACAAGATAATCGAAAGCGCCATGGAGCAGATGCGTTCGATGGTCAAGTCGGACACGATTCTTGGCGAGCCGTTGCGCATGGGCGAGGACATAATGATCATCCCGGTGTGCAAGATTCGTTTCGGCTTCGGCTCCGGCGGCGGCGACAAGGGCTCGGGCAAATCCGGTTCCGGGTTCGGCGGTGCGGGCTCGGTCGACCCGGTGGGATTTCTGACCGTGATCGACGGCGCGGTCTCGCTGATGAGCTTTAAAAATCCCACGGGAACTTTGGACCGCGTGCTGGAGCAGGTGCCGGATCTGATCGAGAAGCTGAGCCGGATCAAACGCGCGGACAAGGAAAAGGACGCGGCCGCGGATAAGCAAGAGTAACGTCGGCTTGGTTCCAAAATAACGATGAAAATGCATGACGGCAGTATGCCGGCACGGATCGCAGAGCGTCTGCGCAGTGCGCCGAACTGGGTGCGCGAGGCGCTGACTTGGTTGTTTCCGTTGCTGCTGTTCATCAAGGTGCGGCTCGATGTGATTTACCGCAGCGATCTGCTGTTGCACGGCGAGGAGGAGCTGTTTCAGGGCCTGCTCGGGCATCACCTGATCCACGGTCGGCTGGCGCCGTTCATCGTCTACCAGCATTCCCAAGACGCCGGCGGCACCCTGCACACCGGGCTGCTTTCGTACATCCCGTTCTCGTTTCTCGACCCGACATACGTCACGCTTAAGCTGGTGCCGCTGGGCGTGGGCGTACTGATCCTGCTGGCCTGGATGCTGCTGGCGCGTCTGGCCTGGGGCCGCATCGGAGCGCTGATCTTCGGCGTGTTGCTCGCGGTGCTGCCGGACTACCTGCTGCGCCGCGGGCTGTTCGCCTTTGGCAACCACCACGACCTGAACCTGCTGATCGGCCTGATGTACCTCTCGTTTTTTGCCATGGTCTCCAGCGGGCCGGGCAGACTCAGACAGCCGTTGTTCGCGGCGCTGTTCGGCCTAAGTCTGGGCTACGCGCTGTACATCGACCTCTCGGTGCTGCCGTTTTTGCCGCTGTTCGCGGTGATGTTCTGGACCGTGGGCCTGCGACGGATCAGGCTGATCTCGTACCTGGCGATGATCGTGGCCTGGCGAGTGGGATTCCATCTGTGGTACGCCTCGCACACCAGCCACAACTTTATCCATTACCTGCGGACCTTCATGTCCCAAGGGGTCCCTTGGGGCGTTGAGGACAATCCGCAAGCGCAATGGACGCTGGCCAGCCTTGGCGAGGTCACGCGCTTTTCCTCGTCGGGAACGGCCAACGCGCTGTTCCTGTTGTGGCTCGGCGCATCGTGCGCGCTGGTGATCTGGTTCAATCGGTTTCGGGTCGCGGACGCAATCAAAGCGCTCTCGCCGTTGCCGCGCCATAAACTGGCCGAGCCGCTGGACTGGCGCGAGCTGGCGTTCGCGGCCTCGGTAATAAGCTTTGCGCTGAGCTTCCTGATCTTTACCCGCGGCCAGGCCGGGAACCCGGACCTGATCCGCTATTGGACAGCGCTGTACACCACGATGATCGTCTGCCAGACCCAGGGGCTGTTGTTGCTGATCCGCCACCGGCTGCGCTGGGTCTCGCGCTCGGGCATGATTCTGGCCGGCGTGATGGCGCTACTGATGTACAACGCGATCCCCGAGGTGCACTTCGACCAGGACACGTCCGAGGACATGCTGGTGCCCGGATACTCCTACTTCTACTTCACCGGCAACCTGCTGGCGCACTACGAGATGCCGATCGATCAGGCGTTGTTCTCCGACCTCAACGTCGGAGGATTCTTCTCGGGGCAGAAGGCGTTTCTCGAGGGCGTGGCCATCGGCGTGGGCGCGCTTACCGGCTTTGACGCCCAGGGGCACTTCGAATTGGCGCGCGGCTACCAGCGCGAAAAACAACGGCGCGTGTTCGAGGGGATCGGTTTCGCGCACAGTCTGTGCGTAATGAAGTGGCGCAACCCGCAAGGCGAGCTGCCGCCGCTGAGTCCCGAGGAGCAGCAGTGGGTGCGCTGGGGAGAGAAGCGCTTTATCGAACAGCTCGGACGGGCCAAGCTGATCGACCGCACCCGCGACCGGCTCAAAGACGCCTACTACCTGGTGCAGACCCCGCAACAAGCGTCCGAGGAGTGACCCGGGCTTGAGCGCGCGGGCCGCTGCGGGTAAGATACCTCTCCCTTTAAGCTCCCATTGCTGGGATAGTTCGTTCAAGGAGAAGGCAACGCAATGAAGATGACCGCCACCAGGATCAGGGCCGGGAACGTAATCGACTACAAAGGCGAGCCCTATCGCATCCTGCAGATGACGCACATCACGCCGGGCAAGGGCAACGCCGTGGTCCAGGTTAAAATGCGCAACCTGATTTCCGGTGTGCAGACCGAGGAGCGCTTTCGCTCGACCGATACGGTGGAGCGGGCGATGCTCGAGACCAAGGAACTGCAGTACCTCTACAAGCAGGGCGACCGCTACGTGTTGATGGACACCTCGACCTACGAGATGACCGAGCTGGACGAGGAGGCGATGGGCGACGCGGTGCTGTTCATCAAGCCCGACGCGATGATCCAGGCCCAGCTCTACGCCGAGCGGATCATCGGCATCGATCCGCCGGCCAAGGTCGAGCTAGAGGTGATCGAGACCGATCCGCCGCTCAAGGGCGCGACCGCCGCCAACTCGCCAAAACCGGCCAAGCTCGAGACCGGCCTGGTGGTCACGGTGCCCTCATTCATCGCGGTCGGAACGATGATCCGCGTGGACACTGAAAAGCGCGAGTATGTCGAGCGCGTCTGATCTCAAGTTAAAACGTCGATAAGAAAACGGGGTCCCGGTTTTCCGGGGCCCCGTTGTTTATGCGGTTTGTTTTGAAACTCAGTCGGGTTTGATTCCCTGGTGGCTGAACTCGTCGCGCGCCGCTGCCAGCTCCTCGGCCTTGCGTTGCTCGTCCCAACCCAGTTCCGCTGCGGTCAGCTCGGCGCAGGTCTCCAGCGCCTGAGCGCCCGGATCACCGGCAGTTCCGATCTCGGTGCGGCGCATCAGCACATCGGCTAAAGTTTGAGCCATCTCCTCGCGCACCGCGTGCACCACCTCGCATTTGAGGTCCAACCGTCCGGGCCCGATCGGCTCGAGCAGCGAGGGGTCGGCGTCGGCGTGCGCCAGCACGCGGCCCAGTGCCGAGCCGTGGAGCCGGGCCAGGTGCTCGAGTTGTTCGCCGGAAAGTCCGTGGGGATGCTCGCGCTTAAGGTCGGCCAGGAATCCGGCCCAGGTCGGGATATCGCCGCCGAACAGTCGGGTCTGGTCGGTACGGCACGGCGGCAGCTCACGGCCCAGTTTGTTGCCGACCATGTCGACCATGCTGCGCGCCAGGTTGCGGCTGGTGGTGTACTTGCCGCCGATCACCGTGACGTGTCCCTCGATACCGTTCTCCTTGGCGTCGTCATAGATCTCGTACTTGCGGCTGGCGGAGTAGGTCCCCTCGACCTCGGTCTGCTTGTCCACGATCGGGCGCAGGCCGCCGTAGGACCACAGCACGTCCTCGCGGGTCAGTTTGCCGCCGGGGTAGGCGTCGTTGATCTCGTCGATGAACTCTGCCACCGCCGACTCGCTGACCGAGTACTCATCCGGAGCGTCCTCGTACTTGGTGTCGGTGGTGCCGATCAGGCTGTGGCCGCGCCAGGGGATAATGAAGAAGTGGCGGCCGGACCTGGTCGCCAGCACCATCGCATATTTGTTGGAAATCGAACGCGTGATGATGTGGATCCCCTGGGAGCGCAGCAGGCCGTGGCTGTTCTTGCCGTCGGTGGCCAGCCCGAGCACGATGTCGGCCCACGGGCCGCAGGTGTTGGCAGTGACCTCGGCGCGGATCTCGTAGGTCTGATCGCTGAGGGAGTCCTGGACCACCGCGCCTTGTACGCGATTGCCCTGTTTGATAAATCCGACAACCTTGGCGTAGTTGGCGGCCTGCGCGCCGTTTTGCTCTGCGCTGAGCAGGAACTCGAGGGTTACGCGGTCCGGGCTGTACATCTGGCAGTCGTAGTAGAGCGAAGACCCGCTGAGCCGCTCGCTGGACATCCCCGGCTCGAGGTCGATCGAGCTTTGGCGGTTGAAGAATCCGCGGCCGGGGCTGCGGCGATCCGGGTCCTCCAGATTGCCCTTATCCCAGCTGAGCAGGTCGTAGAGCAGCATCGCCGCCCAGATCATCGATCGCCGAGTGCCGGTGCCGCGGTAGTTGGGGATCATGAACGGAACGGGGTAGACCAGATGCGGTGCGATGTATTCCAGGGTCCGGCGCTCGCGCAGACTCTCGCGCACCAGGCCGAATTCCAAATTCTTCAGGTAACGCAGTCCGCCGTGGGCCAGCTTGCTGGTGGCGGCGCTGGTGGCGCAGCCGTAGTCGGTTTTCTCTACCAGCGCGACCTTTAGTCCGCGCGACGCGGCGTCGTGCGCCACTGCGCAGCCGGAGATGCCGCCGCCGATAATTAGCAGGTCGAATTTATCGCCAGACATTTTTTGCAGATCTCTTTGCATCAATTCTCTCCTTATGACGCTCTGCGTCACCCTACATGATGTGCTGGCCTTGGGCAATAATAATGCAAACCTATTGCGAGCGATATTGATGAGTGCTCACGCCGTATGTAAGATATTGCCTCGTACCTCGGAGAGTGTCCCGGCGGGAGTTGCACAATGGACAAGGCGATTTTCACATCTATCGCCAAGTATAACAAGGAACTGAAACTCGACGAGCACAGGCGCGTCTACGCCCAGCTCAGCGAGGCCTACCGCAAGGTCGGGCTGGTGGACGACGCAATCCGCATCGGACAACGGGGGCTCGAGATTTTCCCGTCCTATCTGGCCTGCCGCGAGGCGCTGGGCAAGGCCCTGTACAAGCGCGGCGACATTGAGCAGGCGGCCGAGCAGCTCGAGCCGGTGGCGCGGATCGTCAAGGACAACCTGGTAGTTAAGAAGTTGCTGGGCAAGATCTACATCGCCCAGGAGCAGCTGGAAGATGCCCGGCACCAGCTCGAGATGGTCAGCGCCAGGGACACCATCGACTTCGAGGCGCGCTCATTGCTGATCTCGCTTCGGCAGCGGATCGCGGGCGAGGAGCAGTTGGTCGAGATCGACGAGCAAAGCGCGTCCGTCGCGGAACCCTCGGGCGAGCCCGAGCTGCCCGTGGTCGACCTTGATCAGGTGGACGTTTTCGAGCACCAGGAATACGTCAAAGCCACGGACCAGGCCCTGGGCGACCTGGATCACGTCGAGGGGCATCTGGATCAGATCGCCCAGCGCATGGCCCAAGACGAGGTTTTAGATCCGCGACTGAAGCTTGAGAAGATCGAGCGCCGCATTGAGACCGCCGCGGAGGCGCGCGCCAATCAGGTCGAGATCAAGGCCGCGGCGCACTTGGCCCAGATCCACATGGAGCTCTCGCTGCTCGACGAGGCGATCATCACCTCGCGCAAGTTGATCCAGGACGATCCGGACAACGACGAGATTCGGCAGATGCTCGCGCGCTTCGAGGAGCTGCTTGTGGCCAAAGAGCGCGAGTGCGAGCGGCTCGAGAACCTCGACGATCTGACCGACGCCTTCCAACAAGCCTAACCAACAACGCCGCTTCGGCGATCATCAACGCAATTTCTAAATTTTGGCTGGCCGGCAATATTTGCCCTAGTGCCGGCGGCTAGAGAAAGTCGATCCCCTTGGGCTTGTCGGATTTGCGCAGGCGGTTGAGCCTCTGGATCAACTTCCAGCCGCGGCTTTGGCTGATCATGTACAGCTCGCGTTCGCGCTGGATCAGCCGCTGCCGGGTGAGCTCCAGATCGCGGTTGAGCTCGGCGATGCGCGTGGCGCTGGGCGGATGTTGTTTGCGCAGCACGCGGCCCTCGAGCACCAGGGTGTCGATCTGGGTTCCCAGGAAACACTCGATGGCGTCGCTCGGCGTCTCGACGATCGGTTGGCCGGCTACGTTGAAGCTGGTGTTGAGAATCACCGGCACGCCGGTCAACTCGCCGAAAGCCTCGATCACGCGGTGGTATTCGCCGTTGTCCTCGAGGGTCGTGGTCTGCACGCGGCTGGTCTGGTCGACGTGGGTCACGGCGGGAATCAGGTCGGGCTGCTTGACGCGGGCGATCAGCAGCATGAACGGCGACGCCCCTTGGATATCGAAGTACTGCGCGGCGCGATCCAGCGGGACCGCCGGGGCAAAGGGCCGGAACCCCTCGCGGTATTTGACCCGGGCGTTGAGCACGTCCTTCATTTCGGCTTGGCGCGGATCGCACAGGATGCTGCGGTGGCCCAGGGCTCGCGGTCCGATCTCCGAGCCGCCCTCGAACCAGCCGACGATCTGACCGTCGGCCAGCTCCTGCGCCGTGGCCAGCGCCGGATCTTCGGGGCGCTCCACGTTGTACCAGGTCGAGTGTTCCTCGATCGCCTGCTCGACCTCGGAGTCGGAGTAGGGGCGTCCCAGGGCCGCGTTGCGCATGGTCCAGCGCTTGTCGCCGCCGGCCTGGTGCCAGGCCAGCAGCGCGTTGCCCACGGCGCAGCCGTCGTCGGCAGCGCAGGGGATGATGAAGATCTGATCGAAGTCGGTGTTGTCCAGGATTTTCTTGTTGGCCACGGAGTTCAGGCCGACCCCGCCGCCGATTACCAGGTTTTTACTGCCGGTCATGCGCTGCAGGTTGCGCGCCAGCTCGATCAGCGTTTCCTCGAGCACGCACTGCACCGCGTAGGCCATATCGCGGTCGCTCTCGCGCAGCTCCTCTTTGAGGGGGTTACGCGGTTGGCCGAAGAGCTTGATGAATTCGGGGCGGATGAAGTTGCCTTTGCGGTCAAAGGGTTGGAACACCGGGTCGATGCTGTAGTCCAGCTCCGTTCCGATTTTGATTGCCGCCTTGAACTGCTTATAGAGCCGCGACTCGCCGTAGGGCGCCAACCCCATGGTCTTGCCCTCGTTAAACTGGCCGAACCCGATGAATTGGGTCACAAGGTTGTACAGCGCGCCCAGGCTGTGCATGCCGTGGGGGCCGGAGACGACCTTGTGCAGCATTTGCAGCTCGCTGCCGTTGCCGTGGTAGAACGTGGTGTGCTCGACGTCGGGCATGGTGGTCAGGGTCTTGGGCCGCTCGCCGATGATGTTGCCGCCGCCGTCGACCACCATTATGGCCGCCTCGTCAAAGGGGCTTGCGAAGAACGCGCCGGCCGCGTGCGCCTCGTGGTGGTTGACCAGCACGGCGTTGTCGCCGAAGAACAGCTCGGGATACTGCGGGACGAAGTCGTCCATCGTCGGGTTGCGCACCGCGCGTTGTGGGTGGTAAACGACTGCGCCGCTGATGTACACGCCCTCGAGCTCCATGGGCTCGACACCGCCGAACTCGAGGCAATATTTGATCGCCTTTTGCGGCAACACGTTGAGGTAGTTGCCCTCGGCGTCGGGCTCGATCGAGTGCTTGCGGCGGTCCAGGCGCTCCTCGGCCACGGCGCAGACCGGCTCTCCGTCGCGCACCAGCGTCGCTGCGCGGTCGTGGCTGACGTTGATCCCGAGGAAGTAGCGGCTCAAGTTCGGGCCCCCTTGGACTTGCGGCCGCGAGCCGCAGGTTTTTTACTTTGCTTTGTCGACGGCCCGGACTTGTGCGGCGGTTGGTCGAGTTTCACTCTGCGGATGCGCTTGCCCAATACCGCGCCGCTGCGAGTCAGCGAGCGGGAGATCCACAGACACAGCGCGAGAAAGACCAGGCCCAGCAGCGGCCCGATCACCGGCACGGAGTAGGGCATGACCATGTGGAACACGATGTTGCCAATTAGCGGCGATGCCTTTTGGATCGAGACGCCGATCTCGAACGCCAGCCAGAAACCGATGCCGATCCGTCCCGCGGTTTTCAGATCGACGCGCGGTTTGATCAAGCTCCAGAGCAATCCCAGAACGTAGGAGCACAGTATGCAGATTACGATCAGCTTGGCGTAGACCGCGATCGCCAGCCGCGCGTCGAAGCCGATCGATTTAAAGTAGTTCAAGAAACTCATGGCAGCTCCAAAGCATCGGCCGACTCGATCTGCGCGCTGATCCCGCTGGTCTCGCCGAAGTAATCGATAAAGCGGCGCGAGACCTCGGGCAGGCACAGCTCCTCGCCCGTAATGCGTTTGAGCGATGTGACCTTGGCATCCTCGATCCCGCAGGGCGCGAAGTAGTCAAAGGGCCGCAGTTCGTTGTTGAGGTTCAGCGCGAAGCCGTGGGTCGTTACGCCGTGTTGGACGTTGAGACCGATGAAACCGATCTTCTCGTCGCCGATCCACACGCCGTGCATGCCCTCGCGAATGCCGGAGCGGATCGAGTAGGAGAGCAGCAGGTCGATCAGCGAGCTCTCGATGAATCCGACGAGGTTTTTCAACGCGAGCCTGCGACGTCCCAGGTCGAGCAGCAGATAGCCCACCAGCTGGCCCGGGCCGTGGTAGGTCGTTTTGCCGCCGCGGTCGCTTTGGACCAGCTCGATGCCGCGTTCGGTAAGTTGTTGGGGCGTGCGCAGCAGGCTCTCATCGCACTGCTGGGAGTAACCCAGGGTGATTACCGGGTCGTGCTCGAGCAGCAGGATCGTCTCCGGGCCGCCCGCGATGATCTGTTGGCGCAGCTTGTTCTGCAGCTCAAAGGCCCGGCCGTAGGAGACCCTGCCCAGGTAAAAGGCCCGCAGCGCAGCGGCCTCAGTCATAGAGCCCGCGCAGGGAGTTCAGGCGGATATTGAGCAGGTCGCCGATCATTTTAATCGGCGCCTTGATCGGGTGCACCGTGGTCTGTGGCGAGTTGATCCAGGTGACCGGCACTTCGGCCACGCGCAGTCCGTGTCGCAGTGCGATGAAGATCAGCTCGACGTCGAAGCCGAAGCCGCCCAGCGTCTGGCGTGGAACCAGCAGGTCCACGGCGCGGCGCGTGAAGAGCTTGAACCCGCATTGGGTGTCGCGAAATCCGCGCACCGCCAGCAGGCGCACGATCAGATTGAAAACCTTGCCCATCATCTCGCGGTACCACGGCTGGTGGACCTGCACGCTGCTCTGGCCCAGTGCGCGCGAGCCGATTGCCAGCTGGTTGCCCTGGTCGATGGCGGAGCGCAGCTTGTCCAGTTCCTGGATCGGGGTCGAGTTGTCCGCGTCGGTGAACAGTACCAGCGCGCCGTTGCTTTGGACCATGCCGTGACGCACGCTATAGCCCTTGCCCAGGTTGCGGCCGTTGTTGATCACCCGCGCGTTTTCACGGCCCTCGAGGATCTTGGCCGCGACTAAGCGCGTGTCGTCGGAGCTGCCGTCGTCGACCACCACCAGCTCCCACGAGTCCTCGCGGCCCTCGAGGAAATTCAGGATCTGATTGAGGGTGTCGGGCAGACGCCGGGCCTCGTTATAGGCCGGAATGACCACCGAGAGCTGCGGTCGATCAGCGTCTGACATGGAAAGTACCCCGGACGATAGAAAAACTGGAGAAAAACGCCTGCGAATGTTGTCACAGCGCCAAGGGAGCGTCAAGCGGGCGAGTCGACCGGACTTTGCAGCTGACTCAGGTCTTGTACGATGCGAGTTGAGACCGTGTTTCCGAGCAATAGGTCGGTCATCGATCCACCCTCCAAGGCAAAGGGGACCGCGACAAGCTGCGCCGCGGATAGCAGCGGATCGACGACGTTTTCACCCAGATCCTGATGCTTGTCCAGCTGGGCGAGCTGGAAGTAGCGGGCAATGGCCGATGCATGTTCGGGCCGCCGAGCGATCCCGGCCAACCTGCCGCGCTCCCCGCCGGGTTCTAGAAAGGCCTGGCGCTGGGTGAGAAGTTGGGCCGGGTCGCCGTAGCGCATCGTGGCGCGGGTCCAGAAGGCGCTTACCCAGATTTGCTCCAGCCAGCCGTCGAGCACCACGGGGTTGCCGTTGGAATCGACCGCCCGCGCTTCAACGTCGATCACCCAGAACGGCAGGCGGACGATCGGCAATCGCGGAACCGGCTCCTGTGCTCGGGCGTAGACGATGGGCGTTGCTGGTTGGTCGGGGCGCAACGGATCGAGTGCCCGGCCGCAGGTCGAGCAGCCGAACAGCACGTCCGTGCCCAGTCCGTCCAGCGCCGCGCCGCAGTCGGGGCAGCTCAACGTAACGACTTTGACTACGGCGTCGTCCGTCATTTTTTATCGATCCGGGTGTAGGGCTCGCGATAGAACCAAGGGTCGAGGGCCTTTGAGAGTCCCATGCTCAGCTTGTCCAGCAGGGTCTTCTCGGGTCGACCGATGCGCTCGAAGGATGCGCTGGATCCGCGCACTACGTATTCGCCCTCGTAGCGCACGTGGTCCCAGGCGATCGAGAGGAAGAGCAGCGTCAGCGCCAGGATCAGGATCGAGCCGAGGATGCCGAAAATTAAGACGTTGCCCGTGCCGCTGTCGGCGTAGAACAGGTACTCGAAGAATTGCCGCGGGTTCTCAAAAGCCTTGAGCCCCAGGCGCAACAGAAGCCCGAACGACATCCCGACCCACAGGCTGAAACCAACGGCCATCGGCGCGCGCACCTTGCCCGACTCGGGCAGCCGGGCCGATATTACATCGCCGGTGACCGCGTCGATGGTCAGCGGATAGTCGCGGCCCGCGTAGCTGAGGATCACGCGATATAGCGGGTAATAGACGACCCCGGAGCGGCTTTCGACCACCTGGACTTCGCCGCTGCCCGAGCTGGCCTTGATGCGTGCGTCAAAGGCCTGCTGAAAACTGCTGATCGAGCGAGTAACGCCCACGACGATTCCCTTGCTCGCAAGTTCGACAGGATCGAAGGGCACCACCTGGCAATCGATGTCCGAGGCCTTGCCGCGCACGTCGCCCACCCGTGCATGTTCGACGCCGAACCCGGGCATCGAGCTGGCGGGCAAGAAGTCGTAGAAGTCGGAGAGCGAGACCACCATATCGTGTACGCTGCCGCGCCGTATGCGGCGTTGGCGGTCTGAGAAATTGTCGCTGACCAGGTCGATGGTGCGCAGGGTGATTTCCGAGTCCTTGTCGGTCCAGCGCGCATCGCGCATCGAGCGGCGCACCGAGCCTTTCTTGCCCGCGATCTCGAAGTAGGGCACGAAGAACAGCCGGGACTGCTTGGGCACCGCGCGGTCGATCATGTCCTCGGGGGTGTTGTAGTTGGTCAGCAGCGGCGTGACCACCGCGCGGATGTCTGCATGGGTTAACCGCGGCATGACCGCCACTCGCGGGACGATGCTCTCGCAGCGGACCAGGCAGCGCGCCTTGCAATAGTCGCACTGGATTATCTGTGCGCCCTGCGGTCTGGCCAGAGTGCCGCCGCAACCGGGGCACGAGACGTGGTACACGCCCTCTTCGCCGTTATGCGGCCGGTCCGGGGTCTCGACGGGGCGTTCGCTCATCGTCTCAATCCATAACGGAACAACATGGTCAGCGGATAACCGAGCACAACCAGGGCCGCGATGCCGAAGATCGTGCGCGGCGCCAGGGCCACCACCAGCGTGGCCAGCACGATGATCGAGGAGACCATCAGCATTGAGCGCACGGTTCGGCCGGTGGAGGCGGCGCTGGGCAGTCCCTCGATGTAGATCGCGCCGGTCACCGCGTCGACCAGCGCGTGGTGCTCGTTGCCCGACAGGCTGAAGGCCAGCAGATGAAACGGCGCATGCACTAGGCGCGCGGACTTGAAGTTCTGATAGTCCGGCTGCGATTCGCTGAACGCCTCCAGCGCCGCGTCCAACTGGACGCCGGGGAGCGTGAGATCGCCGGGGTCGATCCGGCAGCGATCGAGGCCCAACTGAGTGCCCGGAGGCAGCGCGGGCTCGAGCAGGCCGGTCTGCGGCAAGTGCCCGGCCACCATCGAAGCTAGATGGTGCGGCCACTGGATCTGCCAGAACGGCAGGTAGATCAATTTGGAATCGATGCTCTTGGGTCGCGGTAATTCGTGGTCGCGCAGGAAATCCATCAGGGTCTGGAGCGCTTGGTCCGGCGGCACCAGCGGCTCGATCGCCAGGTGGTGCACGCTTCCGCGCAGGTCGACGAACAGGCTGGTATTGCAATACGGACAGCTTAGAAAATCGCTGTCCGGCTCGATCGGCACCTGGCCGCCGCATTGGGTACAGGCTATCTGCATCGTTGGTTGCCCATAAGCCTGGAGGATTGGGCGGGGTTCGTCAACAAAGCAGTGTTGCTGCGCATCGGGTTTTGCTTGGCCTCGATCTTCAATAAAAAGCCCCCGGCAATTATATGCCGGGGGCTTGTCGATTATTCAAAGTGGCGTTGTGCGCTATTTACAGCACTGGTCGTCGTCGTCGTCATCGTCGCCGGCAGCGTCGTCGTCACCGGCGTCGTCATCGTCGTCGGCATTGGGGTCTTTGCTCTCAAAGCCGTCGGCGAGCACTCCCTGCTGCTGATCGCGGTTGGTGATGATTACGTCGTGCAGGCCGATCGGTACGCCCGAGGGGACCAGGGCGGTCAGCAACGAGCTGGAGAGCACCTGCACGTTGATGCACTCGGTCTCGCCGATGTGCAGCGTGGCGTCGTTGCTGATGCCCTCGGCGGTGACCGTGACCTCGGTCGTCAGGTTGGGATAGCCAAAGGCGGGCTCGATGCTCAGCACCTCGGGCGCCTCGGCCTCGGCCAGGTTGATGTCCATGTAGGTCGCCGGCAGATAGCCGTTGGAATAGCGCGGCCAGGTTCCCATGTAGGTCTCGGAGCCGGCCTCGAAGTAGAACATCCGCATGCCGAAGGTGCCGGGGAGCTCCGGGTTGATGAACCCCTCCTCGGCGTTGTACGCGGCCTCGATCTGCACGTGGCCCATGGTCGTGCCCAGCATCGCCTGCAGCCCCAGGCTGCTCTCGAACGAGGGGACGTAGTCCAGGGTTCCGGCGGCGTAGTCGCCGAAGTACTGCCGGAAGCTCTGCACGTAGGGCGGGTCGTCCGGCAGGTAGATCAGCCACGCTAGCCCCTCTTTGACCGGGTCGGCTTCGGTGGCCGGGAACGCGTCGTCGTTGTTCTCGTCAAAGTAGATGCCGTACTGGTCCGTGGCGCCGGTGAACTGGTTGTAGTCCAGCTGGGTGTCGCCGGGGATGTCCAGGCCGATGTAGATGTATTCCAGGTCGTTCATGATGTAGAGGAAGATGTTGCCCGAACCCGTGGCCGAGATGTCGATCACCTCGGCGTCGGCCCACTCGTCGGCGAGCAGCAGCCCGTCGAAGGTCGGCGGGGTCTTGGTGAACGGCGAGTTCACCGCGTCGCCGTGGGTGTAATAGGTCACCTGCATCGGCGAGATCGGCAGCCCGGTCGTGGAATCGCCCGCAGTGACGCGGAACAGGTAGTTGCGCGCCAGCTCGAAGTCGTCGTGGGTCAGGGTCAGCACGGTGTCCGATTCGCTCCAGACCTCGGTCCAGTTGCCAGGATCGGGTGTGCAGGTGTAGGCCACGGTCCCGGTGTCCATCGCCGTGGAGAAGGTCACCACGATCTGCTGGTCGAGCTCGACCACGCTGTAGGTCGCCGGGGCGATGGAGTCGACCACCGGCGCACCGATGTAGACCGCGCGCGAGAGCACGCCCTCTTCATCGCCGGTGAGCACGCAGTCGAAGTCGTTGGTGGCCGATCCGTCGGTGGTGGCGTTAAAGGAGTAGGTGACCGAGTAGCCGCGGTGCACGTCGCCCGCACCGGGATGCTCATAGTGGTCGAAGACCCAGTCGATTTTGGTCCCGGTGATCGTGTTGTTCCACCAGCCCTGCTCGTTGACGTAGGACGGATCCTGCGCGCTGTTCACAGTGTAGCCCGCGGGCAGCGTCAGGCTCGTGGAGTAGAGCCACTCGTACTGATTGTCGCTCCAGAAATTGACCGTCAGCTCGAAATCGTAGGCCGTGCTCGGGGCCAGGCTGGTCGGGGTGTCGAACACGATCTGGCTCAGGCTTAGATCGCCCTTGGACAGGTCCATGTCCAGTTGCGCCGTCACTGTGGCTGCCGCGGCCGGCGAGCAGATCGCCAGAGCGCAGAGCACTATCGTCGATGTAAGGAAACTTACACGTTTCATTACGTTCTCCTTGGTTGTGATAGATGCGATTTATCAGACATGCCGCGGTGTGTCAATCGTTTGACCGATCGCCCGGGCTTGGGCTATCTTCAGCCCTCGCTCGAGGGATAGATCATTAATACAGGCGGCTTTAATGCGATGAAGCGAGTCCGGTTGACGTTGTTGATACTGGCCTTGTTGGCCGTTGCGCCCTACGTCTCGAGCCTGGGGCACGGCCAGGTCGGGATCGAGCAGCCGCTGTACTCCGAGGACTACCGCTATTTGTCGGTCTCCGAGCTTGGGCAGGTCTGGCTCGGCGACTACGCGGCCGAGGCCGACGATGTGTATTCGCATGGCCGCTATCAACCGCTTTCCGGCTCGAGCGTGCTGCTGGACAACCTACTGTTCGGCCAGCGGACCTGGGGCCGTCATCTGGTTAATCTGCTGTTGCATCTCGCAACGGTCTTCGGCCTTTACTCGTTGTTGCGCCTGCGTTTTCCGCGCTCCGAACTAGCGTTCTGGGCCGCGGCGCTGTTTGGCGTCCATCCGTTGCTCGCACACAGTGTGGCTTGGGCGCCGGGCCGACCGGCGCTGCTTGCCGGCGCGTTGACGATCTGGGCCCTGCACTGCGCTCTGCGTTTTATCAACGCACCGCGCCGCCCTCGATCGACAGGTTGGCTGATCGCAGCGGCAGGCTTGGCAGCCCTGGCAGCGTTGGCCCACAGCGCGGCGCTGGCCGCACCGCTGCTGCTCTTGGCGCTCGTGGCGCACAGCGGCATGGGAAACAGGCAACGGCTGTATAGCGCGGCGGCAATTCTGCTGCTCTCACAGGTTCCGTACTGGGTACTGCGATCTGCGACCGGGGTCTGGCCCGCTGATTTGGCTGACCCCGGACTTACGGCGCGGCTGGCGGCATGGCCCGCGGGGATGGTCGTTATTGCGGCCAAGGCTTTGGTTCCAGTGTGGCTGTGCAGCTACGCGGGCTTGGCCTGGCACGCGAATCCATTTGCCGATTATCGTCTTTGGCTGAGTCTGGCACTGTTGGTGGTTCTGGCGATCGGCCTGCGCCGCGCAGGCAAGAAGGTTCCGGGGTTGGCCCTGGGAGCGCTGTGGTTTGCGGCGGCCATGCTGCCGGTGTCAAATCTGAGTGTTGTCTACGCCTGGCCCGGTCGCGGCTGGCCCATCGACTACCCCGCGCTGTACCTCGCAACGGGCGGAGCAACGATTGTGCTTGCGGCTCTGATCTCGTGGTTGCCGCGCAGGGCCGGGGCCACAATCGGCTGTCTGTTGCTGGCCGCGTTCTGTGCCCAGGCGTTCCATCAGTCGCGCATCTGGGCCGACGCGCCCAGCGCCTACCAGTGTTGCGGAGATGACGCTGTTGCGCTCAACGAGCTGGGATTGGAACAGATGCGGCGCGGGCAACATCGAGAGGCCGCGGCCCAGTTTCAGCGGGCGATTGAGGCCGCAGGGCAGGGCGAGTCCGCCACGCCGGTGCTCTGCGACGCGCTGCTCAATCTCAGCAGCGCGCAGTTGGCCCGCGGTCAGTTCGAAAACTCGGAGCGGGCCGCTCAGCGTGCGATCGAGGACTGTCCGCAACTGGCCAAGCTCGATTTCGTCCAGGCCCTGCTCGCGCTGAAAGTACGCAACAGCGCGGGCGGCGCGTTGGAGCATCTTGATCGCTGTCTGGAGCTGCGGCCGAACCTGCCCCAGGCGCTGAGCCTGCGCTCGCGGGTTCGCATCTCCCAGGGCGACGAGCAGGGCGCCCAAGACGACCTGCAGCGCGCGCTGGAACTCTGGCCGGTTCATCCGGCGCTGAGCAGGCAGCTCGCCGCGCTCTATGCCCGCAAGGGAGAACATCAGCGCGCCTGGGAGCTGTGCAGCGAGGCGCTGGCGCGCGATCCGGACGACGCTGATTTGCTCAACCAGGCTGCCGTCTCGCTGATCGAGCTCGAGCAGAGCGACCGGGCGCGGGAGCTGTTGCAAGGAGCGCTGGAGCGCGAGCCGCAAAGCGTAAAGCTGCTGATCGGGCTGGCCGGCCTGGAGAATAAGTCCGGCGATCGCGCGGCGGCGCTTGGATGGTTGAGCAAGGCGCGGACCATCGATCCGGACAACGTGATGGTTAAGGCGCTGATCGAGCAGCTCGAGGGTGAGGTGCAGCAACCCTCGCCGCTGAACAACTTCCCGGCTTTCGGCGGACAGTAGGCCGCCTATCAACGGGCGGCGCGCTTTCACGGCCGTGGCAAATGTGTTAAGAAAATCATTTATGTGGTCTTAATCTGAAAACCGGCGGAGGCAGGGTGCGGATAGCGCTCTACATAACGTCGCTGGTGGCGATTTGCGTGCTGACGCTGGCGGGCTACCTCGTGTTCGGCCTTTTCGGTCCGACGTCGGCGAGCATGATCGGCATCGGTGCGATCATTGCCGTGACCATGGTCTACATGGCGGCCCAGCGTACGCCCGAGCAGCAGCCCACGCAGCCGCTGCGCGCCAAGCCGCGCGGCAGCCGGATGGATCCGCGGATCGAGTTCGAGATGACCCCCGCGCCGTTGGACGATACGCCGCAGGGTAGGGCGAGGTTGTTCGAGGACCACCTATCCATGGCGCGCAATCTGATCCGCAGCGAGCGCTACAAGGACGCGGTCGATATTTTGGAAACAGCGATCGAGATCGAGCCGGAGCATTCCAAGGCCTACAACTACATGGGCATCGCCATGGGCCGCCTGCAGCGCTACGAGGAATCGGCGGAAGCCTACCAGAAGGCTGTGAACATCGACTACGACTACGCCAGCGCCCACTTCAACCTGGCGTTGGTCTACGAACAGATGAGCCGCAACCGCGATGCCCTCGAATGCTGGCGGCGCTACGTAAGCATCGGAGAAGTCACCGGCGAGCGCGAAGACATGCTGGATCGAGCCCGGGCTCGAATCAAGGAGCTTAGCTGATAATGGACGTCGAATCCGTAAAGCGGGCGGCGAGGCTCTTATCGGGATCGCATCACGTGATCGCCCTCACCGGTGCCGGGATCAGCACGGACTCGGGCATCCCCGATTTCCGCAGTCCCGGAGGACTTTGGGATCGCTTCAACCCGATGGAGTACGCCACCATCGAGGCCTTTTCCAACAACCCGGCCAAGGTCTACCAAATGATCAAGGAACTACACCTGATCGTCGAGCGCGCGCGGCCCAATCCGGGGCACCTCGCGTTGGCCCGGCTGGAGCAGATGGGCATGCTCAAGGCGGTGATCACCCAGAACATCGACAACCTGCACCAGGACGCGGGCAATAAAAAGGTAATCGAGTTCCACGGAAACGGCAGCAGGCTGATCTGCCTGAACTGCCAGAAAACCTACGGCCGCGAGGATTACGAGGAGAGCCTTGAATCCGACGAGCTGCCGATGTGCAGTTGCGGTGCGGTGCTCAAGCCCGACGTGGTGTTCTTCGGCGAGCCGATTCCGGTCGAGGCCAGCATGCTCAGCCAGCACGAGGCGCAGAACTGCGATTGCATCATGGTCATCGGCACCAGCGCCACGGTCGCCCCGGCGTCGCACATCCCGTTTATCGCCAAGCGTGCCGGAGCGGCGATCGTCGAGTTCAACACCACGCGCACCGCGCTGACCGACTCGCTGGCCGACCTGTTCGTACAAGGCTCGTCGTCCGAAACCTTGGCCGCGGTCGCCGACCGTCTCAAGCTGATTGGGGAGGATTGAACAGATGGATCTTTTCGAGGCAATTCACTCGCGTCGCAGCGTGCGCAGCTATAAATCAGACCCCGTAACCGCAGAACACCTCAACGAGATTCTCGACGCGGCGCGTTGGGCTCCGTCCTGGGCCAACACCCAGTGCGCCGAGTACATCGTGATCAGCGACCCCGAGGTCAAGGCGGCCCTGGCCGAGGCGGTGGGCGAACGCAATCCGGGGCGTCCGGCGCTGTTCGAGGCGCCGCTGGTAATCGCCGGCATCGGCCGGCGCAACCTGTCCGGGTTCAAGAAAGGCGGGGCGGTCACGGAGCTGGGCGACTGGTACATGTTCGACGTGGCGTTGGGCATGGCCAACCTGACGTTGGCGGCCCAGGCCCTGGGGTACGGCACAGTGCACATCGGCATGATCGATCACGCCAAGGCCGCGCAAGTGCTCGGAGTGCCCGATGAATACCAGGTGGTCGAGCTGGTGCCGCTGGGCGTGCCCGCGCAGATGCCCAACACCACACCGCGCAAGCCCCTGGGCGATATCATTCACAACGATAAATTTTAGACCTGCTGCCTGCCCACTCCACATCGGATAAAAGTGGGTGGGTAATATTATTGTTCAACAATATTGGGTAGGCGCGAGCAGGGCCGGCTTTGAGCCGGAGCATGCCTCGCGTATTACACTAGTCGTTGACCAACGATGATCGCCGCGACGCGGGGCTGGTCGTTGAGCAATGATGATTGTGCTGCGCGAGTTTTGCGGGCACCTCAAAGGTGCCTTGATCTTTACCTCCTTCGCCCTCACTCCGTTTTTTAAATAACAAAAAAAGCCCCGGCCGATTGGCCGGGGCTTGTGCATTGAAGCGGTTGAACGGTCTTAGAACACGATGTCCAGGGCCGAGGTGTTGTCGCTCTTGATCGTTTCGGCGATCGCTCCCACGCGGGGCAGGATGTTGGTCGAGAACCACAGGGCGCTCTTGACCTTGCCGTCGTAGTAACGCGCGTCGTCGTGATCGGCCAAGAATGCCGCACGCTCGCCGGCGTCCTCGCCGATGCCCTTGTCAGCGTAGATCGCCTGGAGTTTCTCAAAGGCGATCGATGCCTGCCACAGCAGCAGGTGGCTGACCATCAGGTGGCCGAACATCTCGAGGAACGATGTGGCGCACAGCACCGGGTAGATAGCGGATTTGCCCTTGCCCTTGGAGCCAAAGAGCATCACGCACTCGGATAGGGTGTTGCGTGCCGCGTCGAGTCTGGCGACCGCGTCGGACAGCAGTGGATGGTCTTTGTGCTTGTCAATGTTCTCGGCCAGCTGCGCCATGTAGGTCATGAACAGCGCGCCGCCCTTGAGGGCCAGCTTGCGGCCGACCAAGTCCAGGGCCTGAATGCCGTTGGTCCCCTCGTAGATCGAGCAGATCTTGGTGTCGCGGGCGTACTGCTCGACCGGGTATTCCGAGCAATAGCCGTAGCCGCCGTAGGTCTGGATCGCGGACTCGGTTACGCGGAAAGCCTGATCGGAGCTGTAGGCCTTGCAGATCGGGATCATCAGGTCGACCAAGTCTTTGTGCTTGGCGCGCTCTTCCTCGGTCGCAGCGTGCCGGGACATGTCGATGTAGTAGGCCACGGTCAACAGCAGCGCACGCAGGCCCTCGCTCATCGATTTTTGGAACATCAGCATCTGGCGCACGTCGGGGTGCTCGATGATCGGCACGGGCTTGGCCTCGGGGTTTCTCATCTGCGAGACGTGCACGAACTGGATGCGCTCGCGAGCGTATTCCAGCGCGTTGCAATAGGCGGTGCCGGCCTGGCTGGCGGCCTGTAGTCCGACGTAGAGCCGGGCCTCGTTCATCATTTGGAACATGTACTTCAGGCCACGGTTCTCCTCGCCCAGCAGGTAACCCACGGTGCTGCCCTCGTCGCCGAAGTTCAGCACGCAGGTCGGGGAGCCCTTGATGCCCATCTTGTGCTCGATGCTCACCGTGGTCACGTCGTTGGAGTCGCCCAGCGAGCCGTCGTCGTTGAGGCGGTATTTGGGCACCACGAACAGGCTGATGCCCTTGGTCCCCTGGGGTGCGCCCTCAATGTGAGCCAGCAGCAGGTGGACGATGTTGTCGGTGACGTCGTGGTCGCCGCAGGAGATGAAGTTCTTGGTGCCGACGATTTTGAAGTGGTCGCCCTCGCGTTTGGCCGTGGTCTTGATCGCGGCCAAGTCCGATCCGGCCTGAGGCTCGGTGAGGCACATCGTGCCCGCCCACTGGCCGGTGTACATCTTCTCGACGTAGGTTTGCTTGAGCTCGTCGGTGCCGAAGGCCTCGATCAGATGCGCCGCGCCGTGGGTCAGGTCGGCGTACATCGTGAACGCCATGCACGAGCCGCAGAAGAACTCCATTGTCGCCATCTTCAGCGCGTAGGGCATGCCCTGGCCGCCGAATTCCGGATCGCAGTCCAGCGCGACCCAGCCGTTTTCGGCGAAAGTTTTGAAGGC
Organism: Candidatus Alcyoniella australis; assembly: GCA_030765605.1. NCBI lineage: Bacteria > Candidatus Lernaellota > Candidatus Lernaellaia > Candidatus Lernaellales > Candidatus Alcyoniellaceae > Candidatus Alcyoniella > Candidatus Alcyoniella australis. The sequence continues at coordinate 11,217 of JAVCCG010000064.1, read as the reverse complement.
CTGCTTAGTGCCCGGGGGTGAGGTAACCTGGCCGTCCTCGATCTTGGCGCCGATCTTATCGCTGTCCTCGTTGATCACCGCGACCTCGTTGGTCGCCAGCTTCAATGCCTCATCGAGAACCATTTTCAGCATGTCCGGGTCGTGCTCGGCAAATGCCGGCAGATCGCACAGCTTGTCGATACCGAGCTGCTCGAACAGGACGAATTTCACATCGCGTTCGTCAACTTTGTAGTGACTCATAGGGCGTCTCCTCACCATCGGCGGCACAGAGCCTCGGCCTGCCGAAGTCAAGTGGTTAGTAAGCGGGGAGTGGGACCCATTGAATGAGCCCTCATTCATAAAAAAGGTTAACATCCGGAGAATGTGGTGTCAACTTAAACCGTGTGGGCTGCGTCGATTGAATTCGATAATGACGAGTGTAAGATGGACCGGGCAAAAAAGGCCGTGTTGGTAAGGGTATCGGAGTGAATGGATGATTGATTTTCCTCCTGGCATCTCAGAACGAAACGCGTGCTATAAAAATCTGGTGCTGCACGCGCCTTACGAGATCTGCATCGAGCGCGCGCGTTATGTCACCGAGTCGTATCGGGCCACCGTGGGCCGCCATCCTTCGTTGCGCGCGGCGCTGGCCCTGCAAAATTGCCTGGAGAAGATGAGCATCGAGATCCTCGATTGCGAGGGGATCGTGGGCAACCGCACCAGCAAGATCGTGGGCACGCCGATCCCGGTGGAGCGCGGCGACATCAACGCGGTGCTCGAGATGGACCTGGACTCGTTGCTGGCGCGCGAACGGCAGCCCTACCGCATCGATCCGCAGGACCGCAGCGAGCTGTTCGACCAGATCCTGCCGTACTGGCGCAAGCGCAGCCTGCGCGCGCTCAAGCGTCGGCTGTGGAAGGAAAACGGTTTGCACTTCGGAGTGCGCCTGGACCCGCTGAGCATCTACCGGCGCTACCGCAGTCTGGATATGCACACGCTGTTCCAGATGGTGCGCTCGCCGCAGTTCAAGCTTAGCCAGGCGCCCAAGGCAGTGGAGGAGCTGAGCTACAACAATCCGGGCATGGTGATGAACGTGTTCGACGTGCAGGGGCACATGGTTGTGGGCCATCGCAATCTGCTGCCGATCGGGTTCCGCGAAGTGGCTCGACGTGCACAGCAGCGGCTGGAACAGTGCAGGGCGGACAACGATACGGACGGTGTGGCCTTTTGCGAGGCCGCGCTGATTTGCTGCGATGCGATCAAGAACTTTGCCGGACGCTTCGCAGTCCTGGCCCGCGAGCAGGCAAAGGGGCAGGGCGATCCGCAGCGTAAGGCCGAATTGCTTGCGATCGCGCAGCGCTGTGAGCGCGTGCCCTATGATCCGCCGCGCGATTTTGCCGAGGCCGTGCAGTCGTTGTGGCTGACCCAGGTCGGCGCGATCGTGGCCCACGGCATGGTCGGGATTTTCGCTGTCGGGCGTTCGGATCAGTACCTCTATCCGTACTATCAACGCGATATCCAACGCGGCGCGCTGACGCGCCGTGGGGCCCTGGACATCGTCGAGGAGTTGTTGATCAAACTCTCGTCGAACCTGCTGACGATCCCCTTTGGCGGCAAGAATACGGGCAGCGAACTGGGGGCCGATTCCAACGCGGTCACGGTCGGCGGGCTGGGGCCCGATGGCAATGACGCGACCAACGAGCTCTCCGAGGTGTTCCTCGACGCGGTGGCCGACGTGCGGGCCCTGGGCAACAGCTTCTCGATCCGCATTGATTCCAAATCGCCGCAGAGCTGGTTGGACAAGACCGCGGAGCTGTTCAGCGTGACCTCCGGCCCGGCGGTGTTCAACGACGAGGTGGTGGTCGAGGCGCTGACCCGCGACGGCTACAGCGCGGCCGCGGCGCGCGACTACGCGGTGATCGGCTGCGTCGAGCCCACGGGCGAGGGCGATACCTTTGGCTGCACCTCGGGCAACGATATCTCGCTGGTCGGCGCGCTGGAGATGACGCTCAACCGCGGTCGGCTGTTTATCCTCGGCCGCCGACTAGGGCCCGATACCGGCGACCCGGCGCGGTTCGAGAGTTACGAGCAGCTGTTCGAGGCTTTCCAAAGCCAGGTGCGGTTCATGATCGACGTGGTGGCCCGGGCCACGAACCTCAAGGACCAGGCCTATGCACAGACCCTGCACAGCCCCTTTGTCTCGCTGAGCATCGAGGGCTGCCTGGAAAACGCCCGCGATCTGACCCAGGGTGGTGCGCGCTACAACTTCAGCTCGATCTCGGCCCGCGGACTGGGCACGGTCGCGGACTCGCTGGCCGCGATCAAGTACGCGGTGTTCGAGCAGCGCAAGTTCACCATGCCCCAGTTGCTGCGGGCGCTGCGCAACAACTTCCGCGACAACGAGGTGATGCGGCAGTATCTGCAACACCGCGTGCCGCGCTACGGCCGCGACGAGGACGGCGCGGACCTGATCGCCAAACAGATTGTAGAGAACTTCTGCCGCGAGGTCTCCGCGCGCGAGGGTTCGCGCGGCGGTCATTTTCGGCCGGGGTTCTTCTCTTACGGCATGCACGTGCTCGAGGGCGCGATGCTCGGGGCCACGGCCAACGGCCGTCTTGCGGGCACGCCGATCTCCAACAGTCTCTCGCCCACCAACGGCTCGGAGAGCAACGGGCCCACCGGCGTGATGAACTCGTTGGCCAAGTTCGACCAGACGCTGATCGGCAACGGCTGCGCGCTGAATATCAAGCTGCTGCCCGCGATGCTCTCCACGCCCGAGCGGCGTCTGAAGTTCGGCGCGCTGATTCGCGGTTACTTCTCCCAGGGCGGAATGGAGGCCCAGTTCAACGTGGTGGACAACGCCACTTTGCTCGACGCCCAGGCCCACCCGGAGAAGTATATCGACCTGGTTGTGCGCGTTTCGGGCTATTCCGCGCTGTTCGTCGATCTGGGCAAGGCGATCCAGGACGAGATCATCAGTCGCACCCAATTCGACAGGCTTGGATGAGGGCGCGATACGGGTTGTCAGGCACTGGGGCTTGATGTATATCTCGTTACCATCCACGGGGTGTGATTTAATAGCCATGACCGATACCGAGCATAAAACCGAACAACCCAGCGCCGCACGGCCCAAGATCATGGTCGTGGACGACGACCGCACTGTGCGCGATCTGCTGCAGCGCGAGCTGGCCAAGCACGGCTTGGACGTGTTCACCGTGGCCAACGGCCTCAAGTTGGTATCGGTGCTCAAGGTCAACAAGCCCGACCTGATCCTGCTCGATATTATGATGAGCTGGATCGACGGCTTCGAGCTGTGCAAAATTGTTAAAGGCGTCAGCGAGTTTCAACACATCCCGGTGATTTTCATCTCCCATCGCAACCTGCCCGAGGATGTCGAGTTCGGCTATGCCTGCGGGGCCAGCGACTACATCAGCAAGCCCTTCGAGATCAACGACCTGATCGCCCGTGTGAAAAAGGCTCTAACAGCCGCTTCATCTCAATCCGAGTAACACCCACGGGCTAGTTGACAGGCCGCCTGGCTGCGGTTAGAAATGTGCGCCCGAAACGGCCACAGGGGAACCAGATGAGCGCCACGGATCAGGCGGCGGCCCAGCAGCAAGCGCAAGCACAAAATATTGTCGAACACGGCGAGTCCGCGGTTGCCCTGGAGCAGCCAACGCCGCCGGATGCGGCCGCGATGGATGCTCTGCCGCTGGGGCAATCCACAGCCGAGGTGGCCCTCGGAATTGAGCACGCCACCGACCTGCTGTTCTTCAGCCGTTACGGCTCTGCCGCGTTTGGCAAGATGCTTGATCCGAGCATAGAGCTGCCCGCGTTGGCCGTAAGCCCGCAGCAGGAAGTCGCCGAGCAGGTGCTGGTCGAGCAGACGCCGATCCCTGCGCCGGCGGCCGCGCCGATGGAGGCCCCGTGGTGGGCGCAGCTGATCGTGCCCGGCGCGCTGGTGGTGATGATCGTGCTCATGGCGCTGGTGCTCAAGCTGATGCACCGCGGCAAGGCCAAGCCGGAAAAGCTCGCGCAGGTAAAACCCGATCGCGCCAAGGGCAAAGCGAAAAAACCAAGCGCTCAGGTATCGGAATCGCTGGAAGAGGCCGATGAGTTCGAGCAAGCGGCTGACGATGTTCTGCCCGAGCCCGAGTTCGAGCCTGAGGCCGAGTGGGAGACCGAGCCCGAGCCCGAGCCCGAACCAGAGCCGATGCTCACTCGCGAGGGTCTGTTCACCAGGCTCAAGAGCGGGCTGTCCAAGACGCGCGGTGGCCTGGTCGGCCGCATCGATCGCCTGCTGCGGCGCGGCAAGATCGACGCCGAGCTGTTCGACGAGCTCGAGGAGGTGCTGATAACGGCCGATATCGGCGTACAGACGGCCTATCGGCTGCTCGAGCACGTGCAGGCGCAGGTGGACAGCGGCGAGTTGGCCGACGTTGACGCGCTACGTCAGGCGCTCAAGGACGAGATCGCGCGCATCGTCTCGTTTAGCGTGCAGCCGGTTGCCTGGGACAGCCAACATCCACTGGTGTTGATGATCGTGGGCGTCAACGGCGTGGGCAAGACCACCACCATCGGCAAGATCGCGGCCCAGCTTACAGGGCAGGGCAAGCATGTGCTGCTGGCGGCGGCCGATACGTTCCGCGCCGCGGCCATCGAACAGCTCGAGATCTGGGCCCAGCGCGCGAACTGCGATCTGATCAAGCAGGCCCACGGAGCTGATCCGGGGGCAGTGGCCTTTGACGCGGTGGCCGCGGCTCAGGCGCGCAACGCCGACGTAGTGATTGTCGATACCGCCGGTAGGCTGCATACCAAAACGAACCTGATGGAAGAGCTCAAGAAAATTCGGCGCGTAGTGGACAAGGCGCTGCCCGGGGCGCCCCACGAGGTCTGGCTGGTGCTCGACGCCAATACCGGCCAGAACGCGATCAACCAGGCCAAAATGTTCAACGAGATGCTCGATCTCAGCGGCCTGGTCCTGACCAAGCTCGACGGCACGGCCAAGGGCGGGGTGATCGTCGGTATTTCCAATGAATTGCAGATACCGATTCGATACATCGGCATCGGCGAGCAGATGTACGACCTGCGGGCGTTCGATCCGCAACAGTTCGTCGAGGCGCTGTTCGCAGAGTAGCCTCGGGCCAATCCCTAATAATCTACTTGACAAATCTTGCCCAACCGGGCTAGGTTCCAAGGGAAATTCAACCCTAGGAACCCGATGGCGGACTTGATAGAACTCAGCATTCTCGGTAAACGTCTGAAGGTTAACTCAGAGGGGAACGACGAGTACGTGCGCGAAGTCGCGCAATACGTGGTCGAAAAAATGGACGAAGTTCAGAAGAACGGCTCACAGAGCGCTTCGCTGAACGTCGCTATCATGGCCGCGTTGAACATTGCGGACGATTATTTTAAAAGCGTGGGCCATCAGAAGACGCTGTTCGACAAGATCGAAAAAAAGTGCGATGAACTAATAGGTTTCATCGATAGCAAAGTCTGAACGAGCGTTGATGGCCCTATGAATCCCGGCGCAGCCGGGTTGACAATAGATGATCCGGGAACCGGTCGGGAGGAGCAAGCCCGATATGAGGTCCGGAAGATCAAGGGAGTATGGGTATAATTAGTACCGTTGTTATCAGGTGAGCCGAAAAGCTCCGATAATCAACGGTTGATAGTTGCGGCAGGGGGAATCGAGATTAAAGCTGTGCTTCAAATGCGATTGCAAAGTCAACGCTCACGGCTTATGAGTGGATGCGAGGAAGACCTTCTACCACTGACCTGCTCAGACTGACGCCCCTTCAGGCTATACCCGGCCTCTGATCGCCCGTACCCCACCTGGGCGAGCATCTTCTGTTGACGATAATAGGAGGCGAGCACTGCTCGTTTCCATAGAGGCTAAGGAGCCAACCGTGTCACCACTTAGTACTATTCTCATCGCCGTAAGTGCGGGAGTGCTGGGTGTTCTGGCGGGCGCTATCGTCGGCTACCTGCTTTATCGCAACTACACGCGAAGCAAGAAGCAGGATGCCGAGACCTTCTACAACAAGATGGTCGAGGAGGCGCGCCAGAACTCCCAGAACTTGGAAAAGGAAGCGGAACTCAGGATAAAAGAACAACAGATCGCGGCCAAGGCGGATTTCGAGCGGGATACCCGCGACCGTCGCCAAGATCTGGGCGTTCTTGAAAAGCGCTTAATGCAGAAGGAGGAGAACCTAGAGAAGAAAGTCGGTTTGCTAGACCAAAAAGAGATAGACACCAACCAGCGCGAGCGATCAGTTGTCGTGCGCGAGAAGTCGGCCCAAGCCCAGGAAAAGAAGTTCGGCGAACTGGTCGAGCAGTGCAACGTCAAGCTCGAGAAGTTGGCGGGCATGTCCCGTGAGGAGGCCAAGCGCAAGGTGGTCGCGGACATCGAGTCCGAGGCCAAGCACGAGGCGGCCAAGCGCATCAAGCAGATCGAGGACGAGGCGATGGAGACGGCCGAGAAGAAGGCCAAGAACATCATCGCCCTGGCGATCCAGCGCTACGCCGGCGACTATGTGGCCGAGCGCACGGTCTCGGTCGTCGCCCTGCCCAACGACGATATGAAGGGCCGGATCATCGGCCGCGAGGGGCGCAACATCCGCGCGCTGGAGGCGGCCACGGGCGTGGACTTCATCGTCGACGACACTCCCGAGGCGGTGATCCTCTCGGCGCATAATCCGATCCGCCGCGAGATCGCGCGCATCTCACTGGAACGGCTGATCTCCGACGGCCGGATTCATCCGGGCCGGATCGAGGAGATCGTGTCCAAGGCCGGTCTGGAGGTCGAGAAAGAGGTCCAGCAGGCCGGGGAGCAGGCGACGTTCGATCTGGGCGTGCACGGGATCCATCCCGAGCTGATCAAGCTTCTGGGCAAGTTGAAATTCCGCACCAGCTATGCGCAGAACGTGCTGCAGCACAGCCTGGAGGTGGCGTTTCTTGCAGGGATTATGGCTGCGGAGTTGGGGCAGAACGTCAAGCAGGCCAAACGCGCCGGACTGCTGCACGACATCGGCAAGGCCGTGGATCACGAGGTCGAGGGCACGCACGCCCAGTTGGGCTGCGACCTGGCTCGCAAGTACGGCGAGAGTCCCAAGATCGTGCACGCCATTGAGGCGCACCACGAGGACATCAAGCCCGATACGGTCCTGGCCGTGCTCGTTCAGGCGGCGGACGCGCTGTCAGGCGCGCGCCCCGGAGCACGCCGCGAGATGCTCGAGACCTACGTCAAGCGACTGGCCGACCTGGAGCGCATTGCCAAGAAGTTCGACGGCGTTGACAAGATCTACGCGATCCAGGCCGGACGCGAAATCCGCATCATCGTCTGCGACAAGGACGTGTCCGACGACGATACGGTGGTGATGTCGCGCGACATCGCACGCCGCATCGAGGAGGAGATGACCTATCCGGGTCAGATCAAGGTCACGGTGATCAGGGAGACCCGCTCCGTGGAATACGCGCGCTGAGGCGCGCCCGGAGCTGAACACGACGGGAGCGTCCAACAAGCCCGGACTATTCGTGAGGGTTCGTCTGCGAGGCGAACAAGATGCCGCAAGAACAAGGAAGCCGAGTCGAGACTCCGCAGGCGTATCCGCTGTGGTACGTCGAGGACGGATCGGCGAGGAAGACACAGTTGTTGCGAGTAGATTGTTCGCTGTAGTAGAAGCTTCATGAATAGTCAGGGCTAGAGGGCGCTCCCTTTTTTTCCTTTGGGACGGATATAGACAATGCGATCCACGGAAGAACAACTGGAAATTTTATTGCGCGGGGTAGCGGAGGTGATCGAGCGCGACGAGCTCGAGCAGCTCCTGAATCGCGCGATCAGCGAGGATCGTCCGCTGACAATTAAGACAGGCTTCGATCCCACGGCGCCGGACCTGCACCTGGGACATACCGTGCTGCTGCACAAGATACGACAGTTCCAGCAGCTGGGGCACAAGGTGGTGTTTCTGATCGGCGACTTCACCGCGATGATCGGCGACCCCACCGGTCGCAACGTCACCCGCCCGGCGCTTTCGCGCGAGGAGATCGAGCGCAACGCAGAGACATACACCGAGCAGGTGTTCAAGGTGCTCGATCCAAAGCGTACCACGGTCGAGTTCAATTCGCGCTGGATGGACCCGATGACCAGCCAGGATCTGATCCGGCTGGCCGGCCGCTATACCGTGGCGCGGATGCTCGAACGCGACGACTACAAAAAGCGCTTTCGCGAGGGCCGGCCGATCGCGGTCCACGAGTTCCTCTATCCGTTGATCCAGGCCTACGACTCCGTGGCGCTGCGGGCCGACGTCGAGCTGGGCGGAACCGACCAGCGCTTCAACCTGCTGCTGGGACGCGAGATCCAGCGCGACTACGGCCAGCGGCCGCAGGTCGTGATGATGATGCCGCTGCTCGAGGGCACGGACGGCGTGGAGAAGATGAGCAAGAGCCTGGGCAACTACATCGGCATCAACGAGGCGCCGACCGAGATCTTCGGCAAGCTGATGCGCATCTCCGACGAGCTGATGCTGCGCTACTACGAGCTGCTCAGCGACGTGTCGGCCGAGGATCTAGCGTTGCTCAAGGCGCAGATGAAATCAGGCGAGCTCAACCCGATGGAGGCCAAAAAACGGCTGGCCGTCGAGCTGACAGCGCGCTATCACGGCCAACAGCAGGGGATCGCGGCCCGCGAGGAGTTCCAGCGCGTGTTCTCCCAGGGCAAACTGCCCGACGAGATCGAACTTCGACAGCTCACCTACGACCAGGCCCAGGGCGCGGTGCGGCTGATTAAAGTGTTGTGCGACGCGGGATTGACCGCGAGCAACTCCGAGGCCAAGCGACTGATTAAGGGCGGAGGCGTGCGCGTCGACCAGGCCAAGATCAGCGATATCGACGCCACCTTGGAGCTCGGCGGCGAGTATCTGCTGCAGGTCGGCAAGCGAAAATTCTGCAAGGTTGCGCTGGTTGCCAAGGCAGAGTGAGGCGCACATAGCGCTTGCGGAACAGCGGCCTTTCATGCTACCAAATGTAAAAAATAAATAGAATCTCCGGCGCTCAACAACGAGTTGCAATTGGAGAGGGGAGGATTGTGATGACAAGGTGGAATATGGGACTGCGTTGGTTCATCGTCCTGCTCGTCGTGTTTGCGTTCAGTTCGATGGCGATCGTTGCCTGCTCCAGCGGCGACGATGATGACGACGACGACGACGACCTGGTCGACGACGATGACGACGATCTGGTTGACGACGACGACGATGACGACGACATCGACGACGATGATGACGACGATGACGAAACAGAGCGAGAGCTGTTCTACGACGACGGCACACAGGACGCCCAGCTGGGCTGCGGCCCCGATCCGTGTGGTTTCTTCGTCAACGCTTTTGATCCGGCCATCGATGCGGGCACCAACCTGCTGCGCGTCAAGATGATGTTCAACAGCGCCGGCTTCGAGGGCGGGACCCTGCCGCCCGCACCGTACGCCTGCACGCTGGTGGTCTACGACGCGACAGTGGCCGCCGGTCCGACTGCCGGAACGCCGATCTACAGCCAGCCGATCACCCCGACCGTCTGGGACGCCTGGGACGAGTTCGTGCTGACCGCGCCGCTGGCAGTGGCCGGCCCCTTTGCCGTCGGCATCCAGGAGACCGTTGGCTTCCAGTCGATCGGCATGGACACCGCCTCGAGTACGCCGGGCTTCGTCTCGGTCGACGGCAGCGTGCCGTTCGATCCGACGACCGCCATCGGCTACCCGGGCTGCTTCATGATCCGCGCGATCGTTCTGCCCTAAACGTTTTAACGTGATACGGATTTACCAGGGGGAGTGTTTTGCTCCCCCTTTTTTCTTGCCCGGACCATGACGCGGTGCGTCACAAGCAGTGACAAAGCCCCTATAAAAAGGGCGGTTTTGAGAAAAATGAGGGGTTTCCCTTTTTTAACTTGACACCAAAATTTCGATACGTATAATTGCGCCTCGTTTGGATCTAGTTCTTTGGTAGAAAAAACGCTGTTAAGGATTTCGCGCTTGACAAATGCTGCGAGATTCGTAATATAGAAGGTCCCTACGGATGGTCGTTACACGATCTTTTACGGGCGGAGCGAAACTCGCCTCGTAGGGACAATACGCCTTGGTCTTTGAAAACTGAATAGGAGCGCGCAAACGTGTGGTGCCCAACCATGTAAACATGGAGCTTAACGGTAGCTAATACCGTTTATCAGATTAAACTTGAGAGTTTGATCCTGGCTCAGAACGAACGCTGGCGGCGTGCCTCATACATGCAAGTCGCACGAGAACACTCCCTTCGGGGGGTTAGTAAAGTGGCGCACGGGTGAGTAACACGTGGATAATCTACCCCTGTGATCGGGATAACTACTGGAAACGGTGGCTAATACCGGATAAGACCACGATGCCTTTGGGCATTGAGGTAAAAGGTGGCCTCTCCTTGGAAGCTATCACTTGGGGACGAGTCCGCGGACCATTAGCTAGTTGGCGGGGTAATGGCCCACCAAGGCCGAGATGGTTAGCTGGTCTGAGAGGATGATCAGCCACACTGGGACTGGAACACGGCCCAGACTCCTACGGGAGGCAGCAGTAGGGAATATTGCGCAATGGGGGAAACCCTGACGCAGCAACGCCGCGTGAGCGAGGAAGGCCTTCGGGTCGTAAAGCTCTGTCGGGAGGGAAGAAAGCAGACGAGGTCAATACCCTCATCTGTTGACGGTACCTCCAATAGGAAGCACCGGCCAACTCCGTGCCAGCAGCCGCGGTAATACGGAGGGTGCAAGCGTTGTTCGGATTTACTGGGCGTAAAGGGCGTGCAGGCGGTTTGGTAAGTCAGATGTGAAAGCCCTGGGCTTAACCCGGGAAGTGCATTTGAAACTGCCTTTCTTGAGTATGGGAGAGGAGAGTGGAATTCCCAGTGTAGAGGTGAAATTCGTAGATATTGGGAGGAACACCGGTGGCGAAGGCGACTCTCTGGACCAATACTGACGCTGAGACGCGAAAGCGTGGGGAGCAAACAGGATTAGATACCCTGGTAGTCCACGCTGTAAACGATAACCACTAGACGTTAGCCCTGTTTGACAGGGTTAGTGTCGTAGCTAACGCGTTAAGTGGTTCGCCTGGGGAGTACGGCCGCAAGGCTAAAACTCAAAGGAATTGACGGGGGCCCGCACAAGCGGTGGAGCATGTGGTTTAATTCGACGCAACGCGAAGAACCTTACCTGGGTTTGACATCCTCT